>NZ_JAPDBZ010000074.1:0-20098 GCF_027705505.1 Aeromonas sp. QDB56 | reverse complement strand
TGCGCGAGCAGCTATCACCCAGTAATGGGAATCCCCCTCCTGTGACGCGAAGCGCTAAGGTGGGGGAGGATGTCAATAGGCTATCTTATTCGCCATTTTGAACCTGGGCAGTGCTCGAAATCCTCACGTACTACAGTACGCTCCGGTTTCTGCGCGCTGTCCGTGTTCAAACTGCCTTCAACGATTACGCCTACTGGGATAGGTTCTAAGCCCCATAACGACAAACCCCGGGACTTGGCCGGGGTTTGTTTGCGAGCATTACACAGCTATCAGTGGAACTGATCTTCTTCGGTCGAGCCGGTCAGCGCGGTCACCGACGACTGGCCGCCCTGAATGACGGTGGTCACCTTGTCGAAGTAACCGGTACCCACTTCCTGCTGGTGCGCCACGAAGGTGTAGCCCCGCTCGGCGGCGGCGAATTCCGGCTGCTGCACCATCTCGACATAGTGCTTCATTCCCTCGCCACGGGCGTACTGGTAGGCCAGCTCGTACATGTGGAACCACATGTTGTGGATACCCGCCAGGGTGATGAACTGGTACTTGTAGCCCATGTCGGAGAGCTCCTGCTGGAAGCGGGCGATGGTGGCATCGTCCAGGTTCTTCTTCCAGTTGAAGCTCGGGGAGCAGTTGTAGGCCAGGATCTTGTCCGGGTACTGGGCCTTGATGGCCTCGGCAAATTTGCGCGCCTCGTCCAGATCGGGCTTGGCGGTCTCGCACCACACCATGTCGGCGTAAGGGGCGTAGGCCAGGCCGCGGGAGATGGCCTGCTCGATGCCGGCCTGCACCTTGTAGAAGCCCTCGCTGGTGCGCTCACCGGTCAGGAAGCCGGCATCGTAGGGATCGGCATCCGTGGTCAGCAGATCCGCTGCGTTGGCGTCGGTGCGGGCGATGACCAGGGTGGTGGTACCGCAGACATCTGCCGCGAGGCGGGCTGCGATAAGCTTTTGCACCGCTTCCTGGCTCGGGACCAGTACCTTGCCGCCCATGTGGCCGCATTTTTTCACGGACGCGAGCTGATCTTCGAAGTGTACGCCGGCGGCGCCCGCTTCAATCATCCCCTTCATCAGCTCGAAGGCGTTCAGCACGCCGCCGAAACCGGCTTCCGCATCCGCTACTATGGGCAGGAAATAGTCGATGAAGCCCTTGTCCTCTGGTCCAACTTTGTTGGCCCACTGGATCTGGTCGGCCCGGGCGAAGGAGTTGTTGATGCGCTCCACCACGGAGGGGACGGAGTTGGCCGGGTAGAGGGACTGATCCGGGTACATGGTGGAGGAGAGGTTGTTGTCCGCCGCCACCTGCCAGCCGGAGAGATAGATGGCTTCGATGCCGGCCTTGGCCTGCTGCACCGCCTGGCCGCCGGTCAGGGCGCCGAGGCAGTTTACATAGCCTTTCTTGGCGCCGCCGTGGATCAGCTCCCACAGTTTGTCGGCGCCGCGTTGGGCCAGAGTGTGTGTCGGCTGCAGGCTGCCACGCAGGTTCACCACGTCCTCGGCGCTGTAGCCGCGCTTGATCCCTTTCCAGCGGGGGTTTTCTGCCCAGTCTTTCTCGATAGCCTGGATCTGTTGCTCACGGGTCAGTGCCATATCAGTTCCCTCTTTCATTGATTTCACGTTTCCATTGACTTGTTATGGGGGCCGTTACCGGCCCGGGTCTCACAGCCGCTCGTAGCCGGGCAGCGTCAGAAAATCGATGAGTGTGTCGGCGCAGGTGATCTCGTCCATCAGGGCGCTTGCCTCGGCGAAACGGCCCGATTGCCAGCGGGCCTCGCCCACTTCGCCTCTGACCACCTCCTGCTCCTCGGCCAGCATCTGGCGGAACAGCGCCTTGGTCACTGCCTGACCGTTGGAGAGGGTCTTGCCGTGGCGGATCCACTGCCAGATGGAGGTGCGGGAGATCTCGGCGGTGGCGGCATCTTCCATCAGTCCGTAGATGGGCACGCAGCCATTGCCGTTGATCCAGGCTTCCAGGTATTGCAGGGCGACGCGGATATTGGTGCGCATGCCCGCCTCGGTGCGATCACCCTCACAGGGGGCCAGCAGGTCGGCGGCCGTGATGGGGGCATCCTGCTCGCGCAGCACGCCGATCTGGTTCTGGGCACCCACCGGAATGGTGGCGTTGAACACCGCCATGGCGGTATCGGCGAGGCCGGGGTGGGCGACCCAGGTGCCGTCGTGGCCGTTGTTCGCTTCACGCTCCTTGTCCGCCTTCACCTTGGCGAAGACTTCGGCGTTCACTGCCGGATCCTTGGCCGGGATAAAGGCGGCCATGCCCCCCATCGCCAGCGCGCCGCGTTTGTGGCAGGTCTTGATAAGGAGTTGCGAATAGGCAGAGAGGAACGGCTTGTCCATGGTCACCACCTGACGATCCGGCAGGACGCGATCCGGGTGGTTTTTCAAGGTCTTGATATAGCTGAAGATGTAGTCCCAGCGACCGCAGTTGAGGGCGACGATGTGATCCTTCATCTGATAGAGCAGCTCGTCCATCTCGAATACCGCCGGCAGGGTTTCGATGAGCACGGTGGCCTTGATGGTACCGCGGGGCAGACCGAATTTGTCCTCGGTCCAGGCGAACACCTCGCTCCACCAGCGCCCTTCCAGATGGCTCTGCAGCTTGGGTACGTAGAAGTAGGGACCGGAGCCCTTGGCCAGCAACGCCTTGTGGTTGTGCAGGAAATAGAGGGCGAAGTCGAACAGGCCGCCGGGAATGGGGGCACCATCAAAGGTGACGTGCTTCTCCGGCAGATGCAGACCGCGAACCCGGCAGATGAGCACGGCCGGGTTGGGATTCAGGGTATAGGCCTTCCCCTCCGGGCTCTGGTAGGCAATGGTGCCGTTGACCGCATCGCGCAGGTTGATCTGGCCCTCGATCACCTTGTTCCATGCCGGGGCCAGGGAGTCCTCGAAGTCGGCCATGAAGACCTTGACGTTGGCGTTGAGGGCATTGATCACCATTTTGCGCTCGACCGGGCCGGTGATCTCCACACGGCGGTCCTGCAGATCGGCGGGAATGCCGCGCACCGTCCACTCACCATCGCGAATATGGGCGGTCTCTGGCAGGAAGTCCGGCAACTCGCCGCCATCGATACGGGCCTGGCGTGCGACTCGCTGCTTCAGCAGCTCATTGCGTTGGGGAGCGAAACGTTCCACCAGTTCGGACACCAGGGCCACCGCATCCGGCGTCAGGATCTGCGCGTAATCGGGAAGCATCTCGCCTTGAATGTGCAGGCGGGTGCTGCTGATGGTCTGGGCCGGTGCCGACATAGTGGGTACTCCTCCAAAAGTTACATTTTGAATTTATTAACTACGACTAACGTCTATATCCCTTTCTTTCAAACTCCCCGTAACAGCGGGGTAACACGATTCATAAGGTGCAAAAGAATGGCGGATTCGTCAACTTGATTTTTAAAACGGGTGTTTTTTGATGATAGTTAAGATGCTGTTTTAAATGGATTTATGTGATTAGTGTAAAAGCTCTTTGCAGATGGTTATGCTCTTGGGTCGCCGGGGCGGCAGGGGGGAGGATTTCGGTAGAGGGGATGGGTTAAAAATGTAACTAATTACGTAATAAAATTACAAATGCAAAAACAAATCCCGACATTACTCCAAGCTTTGCAAAAACAGCTGTATGAAATGCCTTCGTTCAATCCAGCCTGCATGAGGGCTATGAAGTGACCGGGTAGTGAACTGATGTTTAAAACTAAAATGTCAAATTGGGTCAAAATGGCGAAGGCGAACATGAGAGAGGGAAATGACGAGCAATAACGTAGGTTTGTATCACGGCGTGTCCATGAAGGAGAGGGAGGTTGGGGCGCAGAAGATGGTCAATTAAACTGATTTTTGAAGAAAAACTAGCATTTTATCGTTATTTGCGGTGGCGGTCTGTTGGCCGGGGTCAAGGGTGGTGCCGGACAGCAAAACCGGCGTCTTGAACCGCACTATGGCACGGGCTCGTCTCAGTAATCTTCATCCGGGGCGGCGAGATCGATCACATCGAGGTGCACTGAACTGCCAAACCCGTGCTCTGCGGAATCGAGCTCGGAGGGCGTGGGGGAGATCAGGGGCTGAACGGGCTGGGAGTCAACAGCTTGGGTCATGGATGCTTGCCTCATTGATTGCAAGCCGGTCGGTGATTCCATCACCCTAGTGTCCACCTCCCTGTTTTTATGGCCGGCGGAAAAGTTGCGTATCCTAGCGGCACTTTATGAAAGCTTCAAATGGATCTGTATAAAATTCATGCCAATAAAAAGCGGCGACCCGATGAACGGGGGAGGCGAGAGGAAAAAGAGGCAAGCGTCGGGTGTGCAGGCAAAAAAATAGCCCAGTCGTTTGACTGGGCTATTTTCGGGGAATTTGGTCGGTGTGAGAGGATTCGAACCTCCGACCCTCTACACCCCATGCAGATGCGCTACCTGGCTGCGCTACACACCGACGGAGTCAGCTCGGCTGACGGGGAGGAAGTCTAATCGGATGATTTGGCGGGCGCAACTCCTTTTTTATCAGGGAGATGCCGACTGCTTCTTTATTGTTCAGCCAAGATGCAACTTGGGCCCTGGCCGGAGTTTTGGCATAATCGCCGCCCCCTTAGGCGGGCACAGGGTGGCGAACACCCAACTCGGGGCGTTCCGATGTCGCCGGGGCCTTTGGCCTCTCTTTCATTGACAGCATCTTCTGCCGTGGGCTACCGGCTAGCGCGAGGGGGAAGGGGCCCGGTGTGCCCAGGGCCGGGACGCAGCAATCCGGGAGTGCGCGGCCGATGCCGTGCAGGGGCCAGGCAAGCCGACATCATATCGACGAGAGGATCAGGGCGTGAAACCATCTGAAGTTGCAGCACAGATCAGCCAGCGCGAGCAGGACGAACGCTGGATGCGCCATGCCATGGCCCTGGCCGCCAGGGCGGAGGGGATAGGCGAGATCCCGGTAGGCGCCGTGCTGGTGCTGGGGGACAAGATAGTGGCAGAGGGGTGGAATCGCTCCATCAGCGAGCACGACGCCTGCGCCCATGCCGAGGTGATGGCGCTTCGGGAAGCGGGCAAGCAGCTTGAAAACTATCGCCTGCTCGACACCACCCTCTATGTGACGCTGGAGCCCTGTTGCATGTGTGCCGGCGCCCTCATCCACAGCCGGGTCAAGCGGGTGGTCTATGGTGCCCGGGATTTGAAGACGGGGGCGGCAGGGTCTGTGTTCGACATCCTGCTGGATCCCCGCCACAACCACCAGGTGGTACTGACGGGGGAGGTGCTCGCCGACGCCTGCTCGGCCCAGCTGTCGGATTTCTTCAAACGGCGCCGCGCCGAGAAGAAGGCGGCCAGACTCGCCGCGAAAGAGGCGCTTCCTCAAGATGACAGCGGGGCCTGATGGCCCCGTTTGCTTTTATTTCACTGCCAGACCGGCTGCCTGCTTCCCCCCGAATACCAACTGCCACCCCCCGATGGAGCCTGCGCTCTTTGCCGCTGTTGATGTAACAAAACTGTCATGCATCCGCCATATAATGCCGCCAAGCCTAGCTCACATTGAGGTCTTGCATGTCATCGGAATCGTTAAATCTGGTCATGGCGGGCAGTCGAAAACGCCGGATCAAGGATAAATTGGCCAAATATGGCGTCACCACAGGGGGAGCCCTGGTGCTGGTGGCGCTGTTGCTTATCTTCTTCTACCTGCTTTATGTGGTGAAGCCCATCTTCAATGGCGCCAGCATGGAGAGCACCGCTTCCTTCACCCTGCCCATCAAGGGCAAAACCGCCTGGCTCGGGGTCGAGGAGCAAAACGAGATAGGTTACCGCTTCAGCGACCAGGGGAAGGTCAAATTCTTTGCCGTGCAACCGGATGGCAAGATCAAGACCGGACAGGTGATTGGCGAGGCGCAGGTGAACGGCGAGATCACGGCGGTCGCGCCGCCTGCGCCGGGCCAGAAACTCATCGCCTATGGGTTTGCCAACGGCAAGGCTCAGGTGGTGCAACCCTATTTCAAGATCTCCTATCCCAATGACGTTCGCGTCATTGAGCCCAGCCTGCAATATCCCTTCGGCGAGACCCCCGTGGTGATCGATCCCCAGGGCAAGGCGCTGACGCGCATGGTCTTCGAGGCGACCAAGGACAAGATGGCGACTGCGGCCGTGACCGAAGATGGTCGTGGTGTGCTGATGGTGATGAGCGGCGAGGAGAATTTCCTCTCCGGCGAAATCGAGTGGAGCAGCCAGACCTACACCATTCCGTCCCTGCCACGCCATGTTGACCAGATGCTGCTGACCCCGAACCTGCGCCTGTTGTTCGTGCGCGAGGGCAACCGCCTGTCGGTCTATGACATCCACAACCTGAGCGACATCTCCCTGCGCAATGTCATGGAGATCAACGCCCCCAATGCCAGCGTGACCCAGGTGGCCCTGCTCTCCGGTGCGTCCTCCCTGCTGGTGGGCAACGACAACGGCGTCATCTCCCAGTGGTTCGAGGTGGCAAAGGATGGCAAGCGCCAGTTCACCCAGATCCGTGACTTCAAGGGTGACGCGCCGGTCGCCCTGCTGACCCCCGAGCACTTTCGCAAGGGCTTCATCAGCGCAGGCAGCGACGGCACCATCAACTTCTTCCATGCCACCGGCGAAGCCAAGCTGCTTGGCGAGAAGATTGACGGGGGCAACCTGGCTGCCGTTGCCATCTCTCCTCGCCACAACCTGCTGTTGACCCAGCAGGGGGATGACTTCAAGGTCTTTGACGTCGAGAACGATCACCCCGAGGTAACCTGGTCTGCCCTCTGGCAACAGGTGTGGTATGAAGGCTATCCCGAGCCCCAGTACGTGTGGCAGTCCACCTCCGCCAGCAACGACTTCGAAGCCAAGCTGAGCCTGGTGCCCCTGGTGTTCGGCACCCTGAAAGCCTCCTTCTATGCCATGGTGTTCGCGGTGCCCCTGGGTGTCGCCGGTGCCATCTATACCGCCTACTTCATGTCGGCGGGGCTGCGCAAATACGTCAAGCCGACGGTGGAGATCATGGCGGCGCTGCCGACCGTCATCCTCGGCTTCCTGGCGGGTCTGTGGCTTGCGCCCATCATCGAAGGGGCCCTGCCCGGGGTGATCCTGCTGCTGATCCTGCTGCCCATGGGCATGCTGCTCACCGCCCTAGTGTGGAACTATCTGCCGGAGCGAGGCCGCACCTGGCTGCCGGAAGGCTGGCACGCCATCCTGCTCATCCCTGTGTTGCTGTTCATCGGTTGGGGCGCCTTCGCCCTGAGCCCCATCATCGAGAACGCCTTCATGCACGGTGATTCGCGCATCTGGCTGACCCACGACATGGGCATCAAGTTTGACCAGCGCAACTCCCTGGTGGTCGGTATCGCCATGGGCTTTGCGGTCATCCCCACCATCTTCTCCATCGCCGAAGACGCGGTCTTCTCGGTGCCCAAGCACCTGACCCAGGGCTCGCTTGCGCTGGGGGCGACCCCGTGGCAGACCCTGAGCCGGGTGGTGATCCTCACCGCGAGCCCAGGCATCTTCTCGGCGGTTATGATGGGCCTTGGCCGCGCCGTGGGCGAGACCATGATCGTGCTGATGGCCACCGGCAACACCCCCATCATGGACTTTTCCATGTTCCAGGGGCTGCGGACCCTGGCGGCGAACATCGCGGTGGAGATGCCGGAATCGGAGGTGGGCAGCTCCCACTACCGGGTGCTCTTCCTCGCCGCCTTCGTGCTGTTTGTGTTCACCTTCTTGTTCAATACCCTGGCCGAATTCGTCCGCCAGCGGTTGCGTGAAAAGTACAGCTCTCTGTAAGGACTAAGGAATCGACAATGGGTAAGTGGTTTAAATCGGGGGCCCCCTGGATCTGGATGACGGGGGGCGCCGTCAGCCTGAGTCTGGTGGCCGTACTGGGTCTGTTGTTGCTGATTGGCTGGCGTGGTCTGGTCTATTTCTGGCCCCATCCCATCTATGAGTGGCAACTTGAAGATGCAAGCGGCAACAAGAGCGTCCTGATTGGCGAGATCAACGACCGGGAGCTGGTGCCGGTGGAGCGCCTGCGCGCCGCAGGCCAGGCGCTGGAAGGGGAGGATCGCGAAGAGATTACCCGTTATCTGGTCAAGACCGGCAACCGGGAGTTCGTGGACCTCGACTTTCGCTGGGTGCTGGAGACCGATATCAAATCGCGCGCCCAGCCGGCGGAGCTCGCCATGGTGGAACGCGCCACCAACGGCAACTTCTATGGTTACATCACCTCGGTGAAGGAAGATGGCCAGGAGCTGACCACGGATCTGCATCCCGCCTTGCAGCGGGTGCTGGCCCGTGCCAACGGCCTCTCAAGCCAAGCCAACGACCTGCAAAAAGGGGCCATCGGCAGCATCAACTATCAGCTGGAGCGCCTGCGCCTGAAAGAGCGCAAGGCCGAGCTGGATGACAAGCTGACCGATCAGCTTAAAGCCGAGCTGGCGAGCGAGCGTCAGGCCCTCAACGACCGTTACCAGGTGCTGGAGAAAGAGCTCTTCTCCCTGCGTACCCAGGCGGACAGAGACAGCATCACCGTCAAGGACATGCGCGGCGAGCTGGTGACCATGCCGATGTCCCGGGTGCTGGATGTAGTCTGGCCCAACGACATGAGCCTGATGGCCAAGGTGGGTCACTGGTTCCACCAGATTGGCAAGTTCGTCTCCGATGACCCCCGGGAGGCGAACACCGAGGGCGGCGTCTTCCCTGCCATCTTCGGTACCGTCTTCATGGTGATCCTGATGGCCATCATCGTGACCCCGCTCGGGGTGGTGGCGGCGGTCTACCTGCACGAGTATGCGGGCAAGAACAGCCTGACCAAGATCATCCGCATCGCGGTGATCAACCTGGCGGGGGTGCCCTCCATCGTCTACGGCGTGTTTGGCCTGGGCTTCTTTGTCTACACCCTGGGGGGCAGCATCGACCGCCTCTTCTACCCGGAAGCGCTGCCGAGCCCGACCTTTGGCTCCCCCGGTGTCATCTGGTCAGCCCTGACCCTGGCCATCCTGACCCTGCCGGTGGTGATCGTCTCAACCGAAGAGGGGCTGGCCCGGATCCCGAGCACCATTCGCCAGGGTTCGCTGGCGCTGGGTGCCACCCAGGCCGAGACCCTGTGGCGCATCGTGCTGCCCATGGCCAGCCCGGCCATCATGACCGGCCTTATCCTGGCCATCGCCCGTGCGGCGGGCGAGGTGGCGCCGCTGATGCTGGTGGGGGTGGTGAAGCTTGCTCCCACGTTGCCGATGGACGGCAACTTCCCGTACCTGCACGTGGAGCGCAAGTTCATGCACCTGGGCTTCCACATCTATGACGTGGGCTTCCAGAGCCCGAACGTCGAGGCGGCGCGTCCTCTGGTCTACGCCACCTCCTTCCTGCTGGTGACGGTGATCGTCGGCCTCAACCTGACGGCGATCGGTATTCGTAACCACCTGCGCGAGAAATTCCGGTCGCTGGAACATTAATCCAGCCATTACAGAGACGGGCAGGGGCCTTCCCTGCCAGCCAGATATTCCGGCAGCGGGCAAGACGTTTGCACGCTGCCACCAAGAGAATTTGAGGTAAACAGATGATCAACGTAACACCGAGTTCGGCCCCGCACACCGCCACCGACCTGCTCAACCTGACCCCGGAGCAGACTGCGCTGGAGGTGAAGGATCTCAACCTGTACTACGGCAACAAGCAGGCGCTGTTCAACGTCAACATGAAGATCCCCAAGGGTCAGGTCACCGCCTTCATCGGCCCGTCCGGTTGCGGCAAGTCCACTTTGCTGCGTTGCATCAACCGGATGAACGATCTGGTGGAGATTTGCCGCATCGAGGGGGAGATCCAGCTGCACGGCCACAACATCTACGACAAGAGCGTGGATGTCTCCGCCCTGCGCCGTCAGGTGGGCATGGTGTTCCAGCGCCCCAACCCCTTCCCCAAGTCCATCTACGAGAACGTGGTCTACGGCCTGCGCCTGCAGGGCATCAATGACCGCCGTACCCTGGACGAGGCCGCCGAGCGTTCCCTGCGCGGTGCTGCCCTGTGGGAGGAGGTGAAGGATCGTCTGCACGACAACGCCTTTGGTCTCTCCGGCGGTCAGCAGCAGCGTCTGGTGATTGCCCGTGCCATCGCCATCGAGCCGGAAGTGCTGTTGCTCGATGAACCGACCTCGGCGCTGGACCCCATCTCCACCCTCACCATCGAGGAGCTCATCAACGAGCTCAAGAGCCAGTTCACCGTGGTGATCGTGACCCACAACATGCAGCAGGCGGCGCGGGTCTCGGATCAGACCGCGTTCATGTACATGGGGGAACTCATCGAGTACTCGAATACCAACACCATCTTCACCACCCCGGCCAAGAAGAAGACCGAAGACTACATTACCGGTCGTTACGGCTAAGGGATGCCGCTGATTGAGATGAGCAAGTTGAGCATCAACAAGCAGATTGGCAGTCAGTTCAACGGCTAAGGCATGTTGGTGCAACAAGGGTGATTGAGATGAACAAGATGGGCATCAACAAACAGATTGGCAGTCAGTTCAACGGCTAAGGCATAATCGGAGCAACAAGGATTACTGGTATGGACAATATGAACCTCAACAAACACATCTCCGGTCAGTTCAATGCCGAGCTTGAGAGCGTGCGCAATCAGGTACTGGTGATGGGGGGGCTGGTGGAGAAGCAACTCACCGACGCCATCGCCGCCATCCATGGCCAGGATCTGGATGCGGCGCGCAAGATCGTGGCCAACGACCACAAGGTCAACGCCATGGAAGTGGCGATCGACGAGGAGTGCACCCGCATCATCGCCAAGCGTCAGCCCACCGCATCCGACCTGCGGCTGGTGATGGCCATCATCAAGACCATCACGGATCTGGAGCGGATCGGCGACGTGGCGGACAAGATTGCCCGCATGCTGACCGACAACGCCAACAAGCCCCAGCCACCGCTGGTGTCGCTGGAGAACATGGGACGTCGCACCATCAAGATGCTCCACGACGTGCTCGACGCTTTCGCCCGCATGGATCTGGATGCCGCCCTGGCGGTCTACAAGGAAGATGACAAGGTGGACCGCGAATACGAGTCCATCATCCGCGAGCTGATGACCTACATGATGGAAGATCCCCGCACCATCCCCCAGGTGCTCAACGTGCTCTGGGCGGCACGGGCCATCGAGCGGGTCGGCGATCGCTGCCAGCACATCTGCGAGTACATCGTCTACTACGTCAAGGGCAAGGATGTGCGTCACACCAAGGCCGATGACCTGAGCGATCTGCTGGGCAAGGGCTGATGGGGCGCCTTGGGTGGAGCTCCCGTCGCGGCTGCACGACGGGAATCCAACTCTGATTGAATAAAAAGGCGCTTTGAGCGCCTTTTTCATTGCATGGCACGGCAGTTCAAGATAACGCCACCCGGCGGGCGCTTTTCTGCTAGAATATGGCCCCTGTGTGAGTCCCGGATGGAGTCACGGTCCGGTTTCCCGGGCCCAGTTTGCCGTCTTGTGCTAAGGCGGCTGTAGCAATAGGTTAATCATGAGTTTTGCCGATAGTTTGTTCTTTCTGATGCTGCTGGTCGCCGGCAGCGTGTTCTTCTCACTCTCCGAGATCTCCCTTGCCGCCTCCCGCAAGATCAAGTTGCAGGTGATGGCCGACGAGGGCAACCGCCACGCCGAGAAGGTGCTGGCATTGCAGGCCCAGCCGGGCAACTTCTTTACCGTGGTGCAGATAGGCCTCAATACCGTCGCCATCCTCGGCGGTATCCTGGGGGAATCCGCCCTCAATCCCGCCATCAGGGAGCTGATTGCCGGCTTCTACCAGGGGCCCTGGCTCGGCCAGATTAGCTCTGCGGCCTCGTTTGTCTTCGTCACCGGCATGTTCATCCTGATAGCGGACCTGATGCCCAAGCGCCTTGCCATGACCATGCCCGAGCGGATCGCTGTGGTGGTGGTGCGTCCCATGATGCTGTGCGTCACCTTGCTGATGCCGCTGGTGTGGCTGTTCAACGGCATGGCGAACGGCCTGTTCCGGCTGATGCGCATCTCCATGGTGCGCAACGACGAGATCACCTCCGACGATATTTATGCGGTGATGGATGCAGGTGCCGAAGCCGGTGTCATCCAACGCGAGGAGCACCAGCTCATCGAGAACGTGTTCGAGCTCCAGTCTCTGGGTGTCACTTCCGCCATGACGGCGCGGGAGAGCCTCATCTACTTCACCCTGCAAGAGGGGGAGGAGAGCATCAAGGCGAAGATCGCCGAGCACCCCCACAACAAGTTCCTGGTGTGCGACCACAACCTCGACAGCATCAAGGGGTTCGTGGATGCCAAGGAGCTGCTGATCCGCGTCATCAGCGGCCAGAGCATCGATCTCAACAGCGGCTCCCTGGTGCAGAACGTCATCATCATTCCCGACACCCTCAACCTCTACGAGGCGATGGAGTACTTCAAGAACCATCGCGGCGATTTTGCGGTGGTGATGAACGAATACGCCCTGGTGGTGGGCATCGTCACCATGAATGACCTGATGAGTACCGTCATGGGGGAGTGGGCCACCCACGTGGTGGAAGAGCAGATAGTGCAGCGGGACGAGAACTCCTGGCTGGTGGACGGGGTGACCCCCATCTCCGACGTGATGCGCGCCTTCGACATCGAGGAGTTCCCGGAAAACCAGAACTACGAGACCATCGCCGGTTTCATCATGTACATGCTGCGCAAGATCCCCAAGCGCACCGACTCGGTCAAATATGCCGGTTACAAGTTCGAAGTGGTGGACATCGACAGTTACAAGATTGACCAGTTGCTGGTCACCCGGGTAGAACCTGCGAGCAATGAGAAGCCCGCTCAGGAATCCTAAAGGAGTTCGTTAGCAATCATGAAGATGAAGACTCATTCCCGTGCGCTGGCCTGTGTGGCGCTCGCCCTGGCACTGGGTGCCTGCAGCCAGAGCGCACCGCGCAAGCCGGTGACGCCTGCCAAACCCGTCGCTCCCGAGCCTGCCGTGGTGGTCCCGCAGCAGGATCCCGATGCGGTGGTGCAAAGCGCCGTGGCAGAGCCCAGCCCGGTGTTCGACGAGGAGTATCACGGCCCGGATCAAGGGTCGCTTGAATCGGTCACCGCCCTGTTTGCCCGGGGTTACATCGAATCCGCCATGCGCGAGACCATGCTGGCGGCGGTGCACAGCGACTATCCGCTGCTCGGCATGAGGGACGTGCGTCTCACTGACCCTGTTGCCAAGTTCCTCACCTCGGCCCAGGCACGCACCACGGCCCACGACTACCTCTATGCCGGGGTGCAGCGTCGGCTGGGCCGCCCCCTCAGCCCCGCCCAGTGGGAGCAGATCTGGCAGGGCTATCCCCAGCAGGGCCGGGTCTCCGACTGGGTCAAGCAGACCAAGCGGGTGCTGGCCGGGCGCTGAGCCCCTGGTTATCGGCGGCTGTGCCCGCCTTGATCCCCTGTTTCACAAGAGGCCACCCCCCGGGGTGGCCTCTTGTCGTTTCAGTGCCTGGCCAGGTGATGCCTGTGCCGGGGAGACCTCCCTTTGCCGCCATCATCCTGAGCTTGCCCGGATTTGTTCGTAGCCCCCGATTGCCTCTTGTTCTACTTTGGGTCATGATATTTGGGATTTCTAGCCGTCTAGATGTTTTGATGGCTTAATGTGGTTTCACACAATAAACACCCGTCATGGCGGGGAGACGCAGAGAGACAGAGATGGACAAGCAGGATTTGTGGGTACTCGATGGCGGTATGGGTCGTGAACTGGCGCGGCGTGGTGCGCCGTTCCGTCAACCGGAGTGGTCGGCACTGGCGCTGATGGAAGCGCCCGAGACGGTGCGCGAGGTACACCAGGCCTATGCGACGAGCGGTGCCCGGGTGATCACCACCAACAGCTATGCCCTGGTGCCCTTCCATATCGGCGAGGCACGCTTTGCCGCCCAAGGGGAGGCACTTGCGGCTCTGGCCGGGCAACTGGCCCGAGACGTGGCCGACGAGCAGGGGGGAGCCGTCAAGGTGGCTGGTTCCTTGCCGCCGCTCTTTGGCTCCTATCGTGCGGACCTCTATCAGGCCGAGCGGGTGAGCGAGCTGGCGACACCGCTTATCCGTGCCCTGTCACCCCATGTGGATCTCTGGCTGGCGGAGACCATGAGCCTCATCGCCGAGCCCCTGGCCCTCAAGGCCCTGCTGCCCGAGGACGGCAAGCCGTTCTGGGTCTCCTTTACTCTGGAAGACGAGGCGCCGGGCAGTGAGCCCACCCTGCGCTCCGGCGAGCGGGTGGCGGATGCCGTGACCGCGTTGGCGTCGGCCGGGGTGGATGCCATCCTGTTCAACTGCTGCCAGCCCGAGGTGATTGAAGGGGCGCTCAAGGTGGCCGTCGCCGCGTTGCAGGTTCAGGGGCGCACCGACGTTCGCCTCGGCGCCTATGCCAACGCCTTCCCGCCCCAGCCCAAGGAGGCGACTGCCAATGACGGTCTGGACGAGATCCGTGGCGATCTGGGGCCGCTGGATTACCTCGGCTGGGCCGAGCGCTGGCGCAGAGCCGGGGCAAACCTCATCGGCGGCTGCTGCGGCATCGGCCCGGAACACATCGAGGCGCTGGCCAGCCGGCTGCGTTAAGGAGCGCCCATGAAAGAGAGCAAGATCGGGCTCTGGTCCCTCACGGCGCTGGTGTTCAGCTCCATGGTGGGGGCCGGCATCTTTAGCCTGCCCCAGAACATGGCCGATGTGGCGGGCGCCCGCGCCGTGCTGATCGGCTGGGCCGTCACCGGGGTCGGCATACTGGCGCTGGCCATGAGCTTCCTCTACCTGTCGCGGCTCAAACCCGAGCTCGACGGCGGCATCTACAGCTATGCCCGGGCCGGCTTTGGCGAGCTGGTGGGGTTCTTCTCCGCCTGGGGATACTGGCTCTGTGCCACCATCGGCGTGGTGGGATATCTGGTGATCGCCTTCGCGGCGCTGGGCAGCTTCGTCGACACGCCGGAGCGGGTCTGGTTTGGCGAGGGCAACACATTGGCAGCTTTTGTCGGCGAGTCCTGCATCCTCTGGGCGGTGCACCTGCTGGTGGCCCGCGGCGTGCAGCAGGCGGCCCTGTTCAATCTGGTGGCGACCCTGGCCAAGAGCCTGCCGCTGCTGCTGTTCATCCTGTTCGCCTGCTACTGGTTCGATCCGGTCACCTTTGCGGCGGATCAGGAGGGCAGCACCCTGGCGGTACCGGTCTCCGAGCAGGTGCGCAACACCATGCTCATCACCCTCTGGGTCTTCACCGGCATCGAAGGGGCAGCTGTGCTCTCGGCCCGGGCGAGAAACAAGCGGGATGTGGGCACCGCCACCGTGCTCGGCGTGGTGCTGGCGCTGCTGCTCTATGTGCTCATCTCGGTGCTGGCGCTCGGAATATTGAGCCGCCCGGAGCTTGCGGCCCTGCCCAACCCCTCCATGGCGGGATTGATGGCCCAGATGACGGGTTCCTGGGGCAAGTTGCTCATCAGCGCCGGCCTCATCGTGTCGGTGCTCGCCTCCTACGTGAGCTGGACCCTCTTCTCGGCCGAGGTGCCGTTCAGCGCGGCGCGTCACGGGGCCTTCCCGGCCATCTTCCGGCGTGAGAACCGCAACGGCACCCCCATCGCCTCGCTCTGGCTTACCAGCCTGACGGTGCAGGGCTGCTTGCTGCTGGTGTGGCTGCTTGGCAAGGGGTACACCAACCTGCTGCTCATCTCCACCTCCATGATCCTGGTGCCCTACCTGCTCATCGGCCTCTTCTTGCTCAAGCTGGTCTTCAGTGGCAAGGGGGGGCAGGGCCGCGGCCTGATGCGGGTGGTGGCGATGGTGTCGAGCGGTTATGGTTTCTGGCTGCTCTACGCCGCCGGGGTGGAGTACCTGCTGCTGTCGCTTCTGCTCTACGGGCCGGGTCTGCTGCTGTTTCTCTACAGCCGTCGCCAGCTCGGTGCCGAACAGCGGCTCAGCGGGCGCGAACGGCTGCTGGCCGGGGTGACGCTGCTGAGCCTGATCCCCGCCGTCTGGTCCTTCGTTCACGTCTGACCCGGGGGGTGTCCCTGTCATGAAAAAGAGCGCCCCTGGGCGCTCTTTTTTTATCCTGGTCGGTGGGTCAACCGCTGGTGGGGCCCGTCGGTTTGCCAAACAGCACGGCGAGCTTTTGCCGCCAGGGGAGGCCACGGGCCTCTTGCAGCATGTCGCGCCACTCGTGGAAGGTGAGGGTGAGCGGGTTGAAGCTGTGGATTGGCTTGGTGATGCCGAAACGGCACGGCTCGCCCAAGTCTTCTTCCACGAAGGTGCCAAACAGCCGATCCCAGATGATGAGCACGCCGGCGAAGTTGCGATCGATGTATCTGGCGTTGCTGGCGTGGTGCACCCTGTGGTGGGAGGGGGTGTTGAAGATCCATTCAAGTTTGCCCAGCTTGCCCACCACCTGGGTGTGGACGAAGAACTGAAAACCCAGGCTCAAGAGCACGGTGGCCACCACCGCCTCGGGGGGGAAGCCGATGAGGATCATGGGGATCCAAAACAGCCACATGCCGGAGACCGGATACATCAGGCTCTGGCGAAAGGCGGTGGAGAGGTTGAGCCGCTCCGAGCTGTGGTGCACCACGTGGGAGGCCCAGAGCCAGCGCACATGGTGGCTCGCGAAGTGGAACAGCCAGTAGCAGAGATCCTGCAACAGAAAGAGCAGCAAAAGGCTCCAGAGGTTTAGTTCGATATCGAATAGTCGCCAGCCCCAGAGGGCGTCGTAGAGGTAGGCGATGGCGATGGCCGCCAGGGCATCGCCCCCCTGATGCATCAGCGCCAGGGTGGCGTTGGCGAAGAGATCCTTCCACTGATAACCGGCGGTGGGAAAGGCGGCACCATGCTTGCGCAGGTAGAGCATCTCCCAGCCGATAAAGGCCAGAAAGAGGGGGGATAGGTAGAGCAGGAGCAGTTGCACATCCATGTGAGCCATCCGGTTGGACCAGTTGGATGTCAGCATACCGGATGAATTTAAAATTTCATTAACATCCTTGCTCGTTGGCGTGGTGACAACCCGATGGCAAAAGGCTGCGAAAAGGAATGCGCCAGGGAGATGATCTGGGGGGGTGAAGAAGGCAAGCATAGAAGAGGGAGCCATGGGCTCCCTCTTCGTGCTGGTGCATCGCGGGTTATAGCACCTGGCTCAGGAACTGGCGCAGGCGCGGGGAGGGGGGATTGTCGAAGAAGTCGGCGGGTTTCTCGTCCACCAGCAACTCGCCGCTTTCCATGAAGAGCACCCTGTCCGCCACTTCCCGGGCAAAGCCCATTTCGTGGGTCACCACCACCATGGTCATCCCTTCGCGGGCCAACCCCTTCATGACGTCCAGCACCTCTCCCACCATTTCTGGGTCGAGGGCGCTGGTGGGCTCGTCAAACAGCATGATGCGCGGCTGCATGGCGAGCGCCCGGGCGATGGCCACCCGCTGCTGCTGGCCGCCGGAGAGCTGGGAGGGGTAGCTCTGGGCCTTGTTGGAGAGACCGACCTTGAGCAGCAGGGCCTTGGCCCGCTCCTCAGCCTCCTGGCGAGAGAGCCCTCTCACCTTCTGGGGGGCCAGGGTGATGTTGTCCAGCACCGTCAGGTGAGGGAAGAGATTGAAGGACTGGAACACCATGCCCACCTCTTCCCGCAGCTTGTTGACATCCCCGGGTTCGGTGAGGCTGATGCCGTCGACCACGATATTGCCATCGTTGATGGTCTCCAGCTGGTTGAGGGTGCGCAGGAAGGTGGACTTGCCCGAGCCGCTCGGCCCCACGATCACCACCACTTCCCCTTCGGCCACCTGGGTGCTGACGTTTTTCAGGGCGTGCACCTCGGTGCCGTAGAACTTCTCTACACCGGTCGCCTTGATGATGGGATCAGTTGCAGCGCGCATAGTTCACCTCCAGACGACGCACCGGGAAGGGGCAGGGAGTGCCGGTGATGGCAGAACATTTCGACACCGATGGCGCCTTGATAACGGGATCAGTTGCTGCGCGCATATTTCACCTCCAGACGACGCACCAGGAAGGAGAGAGTGCCGGTCAGCACCAGATAGAGCAGGGCCACGGTGAACCACACCTCGAACGGGCTGAAGGTGGAGCTGACCACTTCGCGCCCCGCCTTGGTGAGATCGGTGATGGAGATGACGGAGACCAGAGAGGAGTCCTTGATGAGGTTGATGAACTGACCCGCGAGCGGTGGCAGCACCCGTTTGAAGGCCTGGGGCAGGATGACGTAGCGCATGGTCTGGGCCGAGGTCATGCCAAGGCTTCTGCCCGCTTCCATCTGCCCCTTGTGAATGGAGCTGATGCCGGCGCGCACGATCTCCGCCACGTAGGCGCCGGTGAAGACCGCGAGCGCCGCCACACCAGCGGTGAATCGGTCGAGGTTCAGCACGGTGCCGATAAAGAAATAGACGATGAAGATCTGCACCAGCAACGGGGTGCCACGGATGAGCTCCACATAGGTCACGGCCAGGTTGCGCAGGGCCGGATTGGGGGAGAGGCGGGCGAGCCCGGCCAGGGTGCCAAGCAGGATGGCGAAGATGCCTGCCACCAGGGAGAGCTTGACCGTGACCCAGACGCCCCAGGCGATGGGGCCAGCGGTCCAGCTCAGTTGCACATCCAGGGTATCGCCGAGGAAGACGGTATCCCCTTCAGCCAGCTGGGAGCCCTTGGGAGCGATGGCCTGACGGCGGCTGGGGTCGAGATCGTCTTGCAGGAAGAGCTGTCCCTTGTCCGCGACCACGGTGCCGTCAAACTCGGCATAGTGTTTCTGTTCTGCCTGATAGGCGATGTACTGGGGAATGCGTTCCCATCGCCAGGTGTAATCCACTGCCTGCACGGCCTTGTAGATGCCGAAAATGGCGGCGAGCACCAGCAGCAGGAAGATCCCGTGCCAGAGCAGCTGATTGGGCTGTTTTTCCATCTGTCTTGTGAGTTTGGGGTTGATCACTGTCACAACCTCTTTTGTCGTTATCGTGTGGGGAGTCTGCGTGAAGGGGCGGCATGCCGCCCCTTTGAGAGGTTATTTGAGCTGGTTCAGCCAGGCGGTGGATTCAAACCACTTCTTGTAGAGACGGTCGTAGCTGCCGTCGCCCTTGATCTGGCGCAGGTAGTTGTTGAACCAGTTGAGGGTGTCCTGATCCCCCTTGCGGATGGCCCAGGCCAGCGGCTCGAAGGTGAACGGCTTGTCGAGGTGCACCACGGCGCCCTGGTTCTGGGACGCGAAGATGGCGTTGTAGGGCAGGTCGTAGACGAAGGCATCCACCTTGCCGTTGATCACTTCCAGCTTGGCGTCATCCTGGGTTTCAAACTGCAGCAGGGTGGCCTTGGGGATCATGCGCTTGACCGCTTGCTCGCCGGTGGTGCCGAGTTTGACCGCGATCTTGTATTTGGGATCGTTGAGGTCCTGGAAGGATTTGATTTCGCCCGCCTTGTCCTTGCGAAGCACGATGGTCTGGCCGACGACGATGTAGGGATCGGCAAAGTTCACGCGCAGGTTGCGCTGGGGAGTGACGGTCATGCCGCCCATGATGACGTCGAACTTGTCGGTCAAGAGCGCGGGGATGATGCCGTCCCAGGCGGTGTTGACGAACTCCACCTTCACGCCCATCTCCTTGGCGACCATCTTGGCGAGATCCACGTCAAAGCCGATGTACTGGCCCTGCTTGTTGGTCATCTCGAAGGGTTGATAGCCGGCATCGAAGCCGACCCGCAGCACACCGCGCTCCAGTACGGCATCCAGGGTGGAAGTGGGCGCGGCGTTGGCCAGCCCGCACAGCAGCAGGGTAGAAAGAATGAGTTTTTTGATCATAAATGACGTCTCTGTCGTAAATGTGGTCGGCCTTGAACCTGCTCCCGTGCGACTCCATGGCACAAGAGACTGCTGCATCCGGCAGCAGGCAAGACAGGATTATTGTCTTGGTTGGGGCAAAAGCCCCATATGAGATTCTATGAATGGTTCGTTGGATGAAAAATGTACCAAAACCTGTTTGTGCCAGAAGACTCAATAAGTTATGGAGACTTTTATCCGTCGTGGTGACTCATAAAACCACATGAAAACAACATATCTATCTAATGGCAGGGTGAGAGCGTGAACAAATTGTTAAATTGAGGTCAATTTAGCCAACCCAGCATCCAGTACCTTTTCCAGATAGG
>NZ_JAPDBZ010000073.1:0-20144 GCF_027705505.1 Aeromonas sp. QDB56 | reverse complement strand
TGGTGTGTTTGGAGACAGCCAGTTTACCAGCACCCTGTCTGTCAACTTCCACTTCCCCAAGATCCCGCGAAGAACCTGAAAAAAGCCGGTCAGTTGACCGGCTTGTAGGCATTCGGGGTGGCGTCACACGGTGAAGAACTTGAAGTTGACGAAGGCCACCGCGATGAAGGAGGCAACCATGCCGCTGATGCAGAGCACCGCAGGGCGGATGGCGGGCCAGCGATGGGCCAGCAGCACGATGGCCAGCAGGGTCGGATAGAGGCCGAACATGTAGCGGGGCATGGCGTTGAGTCCGGTCATCAGGGGGATGGTGCAGCAGATGAACATCAGGGTCGCTTCGGCCCAGCGTTTCTGGCTGAACAGGTAGCCATTCAGGCACCAGCCGAAGATCACCATGATGGAGAGATAGGCCTTGCGCCCCCCCAGCTCGAAGCCGCTCAGCCACCAGTCCAGTGGGCTGTCCATATAGCGGCCCCAGGCCACCTGGATGTGCTTGAAGGCCAGGGCATCCCCGGTGAGGTGATAGAGATAGACCATGTAGGAGAAGAGGCCGAGGGGAATGAGCCAGAGGGTGAACACCACCTTGAAGGCCCGCTCTGTGAAGCGGAAGAACTCGCGCCAGCCGTAGGCCTGCAGGGCCAGGATCAGCACCGGGAACACCATCATCACCCCCAGGTTGCGGGTGGCGGAGATGAAAATGCCGAGGAAGGCGACCATGAGCCACTGTTCGCGGTAGGCGAACAGGAACATTCCCAGCATCAAGGCCATGAACATGGGCTCGGTATAACCGGAGACGAAATAGGCAGAGAAGGGGGAGAAGGCCAGCAGCCAGACCCCGAAGCGGGCGGTGTCGTCCCCCAGCTTGAGCTGGCGCAGCACCAGCAGCATCAGGGGCAAGCTGATGAAGAAGGCGATGTTGGCCACCAGCATCAGGCCGATGAGGCTCTCCATGTCAAACAGGCTGGAGAGACCGCCGGCCAGCATGGGATAGAGGGGCATGAAGGCCCAGTTCGCCGCATTGCCCTTGCTCAACCAGCGTGGATAGAGGTCGTAACCATTCTCGATGATGCGCTGGAACCAGACGCAGTCGAACTGGCAGTAGGCCTGCAGCGGCCCGATGTCGGTGGCGCCATAGAGCTGGACGCCGAAATAGCCCATGCCATAGAGCGCCACCCGGCTCAGCACAAAGGCGGCGACAATCATCAGCCAGTCGCGGCCGCTGATGCGCAGTGACGGGCGATAGGGGAGTGCAGCCCCGGTTGACGGGGCGGTATTGGTCATATCATTCATCAGGCAAAAACCCAGATACGGGAGAGAACGTAGGTGAGCATGGTGACGGTCAGGGTGGCGATCACCACCGGCAACAGACCGGAAAGACCCGCAAACAGCAAACCGCTCAGGATGAGGTTACGCACCGCCAGAGAGAAGAGGGCAACCAGCAGGAACTTGCTGGCGGCACCTTGTTTCTGGAAGGTGATGTAGCGATGGCCGAAGAACGAGAACCAGAACGCCACGGCAAAGGCCAGGGTCGTGACCAGGTGCTCGGAGATGGCCGGCCAGGTATGAAACAGGGCGATGGAGGTACCCAGATCGACGAGGGTGGCCCCCCCGCCGACAAAACCGAAGCGAACCAGCCGCCAGAATTCCTCGCGGGAGATCATTGAGACGCCTGCTCCTGCTGATCATCAGCGGCTTTCGCGGCGGCCTTCTTGCCAGCGATCTTCTTGCTGGTGGTGGGCACTTCCTGCTTCTGCTCTTCATCCTGTTTGGCGTACTGGCCGTAGACCCCTTCGATGAGGTAGACGGGGCGCTGTTTCACCTCGACGAACATGCGGCCGATGTACTCGCCGATGATGCCCAGCGACAGCAGCTGGATGCCGCCGAGGAACAGCATAACCGACATCAGGGAGGCGTAACCGGGCACGTCGATGCCGAAGAAGAGCACCTGGGTGATGATCTTGAGGATATAGAGGAAGGCGATGAAGGAGACACCGACCCCGATGTAGCTCCACACCCGCAGCGGCCAGCTGGAGAAGCTCATCAGGCCGTCAAGGGCGAAGTTCCACAGCTTCCAGTAGTTGAACTTGGTTTCGCCGGCATGGCGGGCCGGGCGCTCGTAGGGAACGCCGACGGCGCGAAAACCGGCCCAGGCGAACAGCCCCTTCATGAAGCGGTTGCGCTCCGGCAACTGCTTGATGGCCTCGACCACCTTGCGATCGATGAGGCGGAAGTCACCGGCGTTCTCCGGCAGCTTGGTGCTGGTGGAGAGGGCGTTGAAGAAGCGGTAGAAGCCACCGGCGGTGAGGCGTTTCATCGGGGTGTCGGCGCTGCGATCCACCCGGATGCCGTAGACGGTGTCATAGTCGCCGGTCTGCCACAGCTTGACGAACTCCAGAATGAGAGAGGGGGGATCCTGCAGGTCCACGTCCATGGGGACGATGGCGTCGCCCTTGGCCTGGTGCAGGCCGGCGGTCATGGCCGCTTCCTTGCCGAAGTTGCGGGCCAGGTTGACCAGGGTCACACGGGGATCCCGGGCGATGGCCTGCTCGACCACCTCACGGGTGCGGTCACGGCTGCCATCGTTGACGAACACGATTTCAAGCTGGTCTTTGAGCGGGGCCAGTTCGGTATCTATCGCGCTGATGAAGGCGTCTATGCTCTCTTCCTCGTTGTAAACGGGAACGACCAGAGAGAGTCGAAAATCGGCACGGGACATGGGAACTTCCTTATTGAAAGAATTATTTTACGGAACAGATACTTGGGGCATTCCGCTTCACTGAGCCACGGTCAGTCGCACGGACTGGACGTTGAGCGGTGTCGGGGCGGAGAGCGCCAGGAAGTTGGGACGCTTGGGATCGGCGGTCAGGGAGTCGCCCGGCAGGCTGAGGCGGATCTCGTTGATGCCCGCCTTGGCCAGCTTGACCGTGGTGGTGAAATCATGACCCAGCGCCACCTTGAGCAGGGCGCCAGCCTGGGGGCTGTTGATCCTGGCCTGGATGGTGAGCTGCTCAGGCTGGGCCTGCTGCTTGGGCAGCACGAAATAGAGACCGCCCTGACCGCTCAGCTCGGTACCTTGCTCGCTGGGCTTCTTGGCCCAGCCTTCGCTTGAGAGGAAGCGGCTCGGCTTGGTCAGGTTGAGTTCGTTGCCGGGCTGGTAGGTCATGCTGGAGTTGTGCTCCCAGAAACGGGTCTTGCCTTCCAGGTAATAGAGCTTGTAAGCCAGGCTCACGTTGGGGTGAGCGGCCAGATAGAGGGTATAAAGGTAGAAACCGCTCAGTGCCAGGATGGCAGCCAGAAAACCGAACTTTTTGTAGGTCATATTACTCACTCGACGCCCGACAGATTGATAGGCAGATTTCGCGCATATGCTAATCCAATTGCAAAAAAAGCATAGTGGATCACAAAAATATATTTGCTCACATATTAACCCTCAATCACCCTGCTTACCAAGGGGCTTTGGGGTCGTTTGCTTCCTCTTCTTGATTGTGGCTTTTTCGGCGCCAACCTGTCTGCCGCCACCTGGGGCGCATCAGGCAAACGGCTGATATTGTGCTTTGTTGTGGCAGGATCTGTCGCCATTTCACCCGGGCAGAATTAAGATGGCCTGTCCCGTCGTCAAGGATGACCCATGAGACTCTTCTCTCTGTGTGTGCTCTGCTGTCTGCCCCTCCAACCGTTGTGGGCGCAATCGTTCTGCTCCTCCCCTCTTCGCGTCGGTTTCGATGACTGGCCCCCATACCACTATTACCAGCAAGAGGGAGCTCGTCGGGAACTGCGTGGATTTGCGGTCGACTACCTCAATGCCGTGTCGAATCGGCTGGGTTGTCGTCTGGTCTATGTGGAGCGTCCCTGGAAGCGGGGGTTGCACGATCTTGAGCGGGGTCGGCTGGACATCGTGATGGAGGCGTATTTTGCTGATGAGAGGGCGCGTTATGCCTGGTTCTCCATCCCCTACAACCCGGGCCGGACATCGCTCTGGGTACGCAAATCCGGTACCGGTGAGGAGTCGGATCTGGCGAGCTGGCTGGCCCACGGGCATCGCCTCGGTGTGACTAGGGACTACTATTACGGCCCGGAAATCACCAAGGTTCTGCAGCGATACCGCAACCAGGTGAGCGAGGTCAACGATGTGCAAAACTATCGCAAGCTGCTGCTTGGGCGGATAGACGGTTTTCTCGGGGATAGTCTGGCCACGCCCTGGGGTCTGAAGAGAGAGGGGCTGTCGGACGCGGTCGTCCCCCACACCATGGCGATCCATGAGACGCCCACCTTTTTCATGTTGAGCAAGAAGACCCTGTCCGGGGAATTCGTAGCGCGGTTCAACGAGGCGATAGTGGCCGTCGGTGACAGCGGGGAGCAGGAACTCATCTGGCGTCGTTACACCTCCGTCCGCTAGCAAAGTCGCCAGCATTCACGCATCATGGGGACCTGACCGTCGCGCCTGACAGGCCGAAATGAACCGATTTGAGGCAAGCGTGGTAAGAAGCATGGGTAAGAAGTATTGGTTGGCATTGGCGAATCTCATCTGGCTGGGCTGCTGGCCGGCCAGCATGGTTCATGCCAGCACGGAACAGGCGGTAGTGGCCAGTCCCAGCATCCAGCATGACTGGTATCAGAACGAGGTGGCCGAGCAGGCTCGTCATGAGCTTGAACAGCAGTTGCAGGAAGCGGTGTTGGCCCAGCTGCATCCGGATTTCTACCGCCTCTGGCAGCAGTTGCAAAAGACCCCGGCGGATCGGCGCGGTGCCCTCTACGATGAGGCCTTTGGCAAGCTGGCCCGGTTCCAGCAGGCCTGGCGAGGGATGGATCTGGTCGCGCGCGAACAGATGCAGACCCTCAAGCTGGATCTGAACCGCCCCCTGGTCCATGCTCCCCAGGGAGACAATCTGCTGGAGCAGGTCAGGCAACTCAGGCCACAGGTGGCGGAATACGACGCCGTGCGCGAAGAAGTGCGCAAGCTGCTGGCGATGCCCATGGCCAAGCACTGGCCCACCCTCTCCATGCCGACCCTGAGGGCGGGGGAGAGCTCGACCGAGCTCGGCCAGATCCGCTCCATCCTGAACGAACTGGGGGACAGTGCCCCGACTCACCAGGACAGCCTCTACGATCCCGAGACCGAACAGGCCATCAAGCAGTTCCAGCGCCGCCACGGCCTGACCGCCGACGGCATCATCGGCCGTCAGACCCGCAGCTGGCTCAATACCGGCCCCGAGGTGCGCGCCAGCCTGCTGGTTCGCAACCTGTGGCGCCGTGATCTGGTGGATCACCTTGCCGGTCGCTATGTGCTGGTCAACATCCCGGACTACCGCCTGAGCGTGGTGGAGTCTGGCAGCGAGGTCTTCACCAGTCGGGTCATCGTCGGCAAGGAGCAGCGGGCAACCCCCATCCTCGCCAGCGAGATCCGCTCCATCGTGCTGAACCCGGCCTGGCACGTGCCGCGCTCCATCCTGAGCAAGGACATTCTGCCCAAGCTCGGGCGCGATCCTGCCTACCTGGATCGCGAACAGTTCGAGGTGATCGACGGCGAGGGCAATCCGGTGCAGTTCAGCGAAGATGGCTGGCACCATGCGCTGGCCTCGGGTTTCCCTTACCGGTTGCGGCAAAAGCCGGGGGATCACAATGCCCTGGGTCGCTACAAGTTCTATCTGCCCAACAACGATGCCATCTATCTCCACTCCACCCCGCGCAAGGCGCTGTTCGAGCAGGGGGCCCGTGCCTTCAGCTCGGGTTGCATCCGGGTGGAACACGCCGACGATCTGGCAGAGTTGCTGCTGGCGGACTCCCGCTATCAGCCGGACAAGGTGGCCAGCATCCTGAAAGAGACCCAGACCAAGTGGCTGCCCCTGAGCAACCCTATCCCGGTGTTTACCGTCTACTGGAGCAGCTGGATTGATGAAGAGGGACGTCAGCAACTGCGCAACGATATCTACGGATTCGACAGAGTCAGCTATCAAAGCCGCTTGCTGTGATCCTCGCCACAGAGTGAAAAGCCCGGCCCGTGCCGCAATGCTGTTCAGATAAGCACTTTTTTGACTGATTATTCATAAATTGGATTTGAGTTGAGGGGGCAAGGCTGTGTCCAGTCGATCTTCCTCCAGCCTTTATCCAGCGGGGCTTGCAATAGAAAGAGGGAGGCATCATGCCTCCCTCGCTTTTTTGTCCTGATACTACGTGGACTGGAACTCAAATTCTCTTAAGTGAACAGCATTGCGGCCCGTGCCGGGCTTTTTCATGGGTGAATGGGGTTTGACAGCGCTTTTTCTGGCAGGTAGTTTCGGCCCTTGTATCAAATTCATTCACCTGTGTGACTTCACCATGAGATGGACGGACAACGGATGCTGGGACAAGAGATAAGCCGACGCCGTCTGCTGCTGGGGGCGGGTTGCCTGATGGGGACCAGCTTGCTGTCGTTCCCTGCGCTGGCGAGCCGCAGCACTTTGGGACGGGAACTGAGTTTCTTCAACCTCAATACCGGCGAGCGGGTACGCGCCAGTTATTGGGAAGATGGCCACTATTTGAGCGACGGGCTGGCGGAGCTCAACCATATTTTCCGTGACTACCGTCGCAACGAAGTGTTCAACATCGACAGAAAGCTGTTCGATCAGCTCTTTCTGCTGCAACACAAGTTGGGACGCCACGGCGAAATCCAGCTCATCTCGGGTTATCGCTCCCCGACCACCAATCAGCAGAAGCGGCGCAAGAGTCGCGGCGTCGCCAAGCACAGCTACCACACCCTGGGGCAGGCGGTTGACGTGCGCATCCCCGGCGTGCAATTGGCACACCTGCGCAAGGCCGCCCTGAACCTCAAGGTGGGCGGTGTGGGTTATTACCCTTCCGACAACTTCGTGCACCTGGATACGGGCCCCATTCGCAGCTGGTGAGTCGGGATTTCCTCAAGGGTTGAGTGCCGATTGTGTCTTTTTGCCGCTGGCATTGAGGGGGACCAAGCTGCTAGGCTCTGGACTCCAGCCAGAGGAGAGAAAGATGAAGCAGATTGTGATCGGGGGGCTCATCGCCCTGTTGTTGACTGGTTGCGGCAAGCTCAACCGCGAGAGCTACGACAAGCTGAAAGTCGGGATGAGCTATGCCGAAGCGAGTGCCATCCTCGGCAAGGCCGAGCGTTGCGACGATGCTCTCGGCACCACGAGCTGTGTCTGGGGAGGGGAAGGCAAGAACATCAAGGTGCGTTTCATCGCCGACAAGGCGACCTTCTTCAGCTCGGAAGGGATCAACTGACCCTTTACTCTCTTGCCGATGCCCAACAAAAAAGCGCCGTATGGCGCTTTTTTGTTGCTCGTTATCCGTGCGATATGGCCAGGAACTGGCGTGTTCAATGGGTGGCATACTGATAGTTGAAGGTGGGCAGTCCCCACTTGAAGCGTACCGCCAGGAGCCGCAGCACGAAGCCGATGCCGATGGCACCGAAAGCGGCCCAGTCGTTGGGCAGCCCATGGTGCAGCGCAAAGCAGTAGAGCGCGGCGGTGATCAGCGAGACGGCAGCATAGAGCTCGCGCTTGAACACCAGCGGGATACGCTGGCACAGCAAGTCCCGCAGTACCCCCCCGAACACGCCGGTCACCACGGCCATGATGCAGGCGATGCCGGCCCCGTGGCCCATCTCGAGCGCCCGGGCAGCCCCGAAGATGGAGAAGACCACGAGCCCCAGGGCATCGAGCGCCAGGAACAGCTTGCCAAGGTAGCGCATCAGCGGGGCCGAGATGACCCCGGCCATGGCGGCGCCCGCCACCAGCAGCACGTATTCGGGGTGCTCGACCCAGAGCAGGGGATAGTGGCCCAGCAGCACATCCCGAATGGTACCGCCACCGATGGCCGTCGCCGAGGCGATGATCACGACGCCAAACAGATCCATCCGTCGCCGACCCGCTGCCAGCGCGCCAGTCATCCCTTCGGCCACCAGGCCGAGCAAGAAGAGTGCATGTAACATGAGATATCCCAGGGTGCGAGAAAGCCCCGCATCCTAACAATCCTGCGCTGGGGCGACAAGCTATCTTGGTTATGCATTAGATTAAGTAATGAAAAGGGGGCTTTCGCCCCCTCTTTTGATCATGATGACGCGGTTCAGCGTCCAAGTTGCTCGCTGCGGTATTGGTCCACCCACATGGCGGTGGCGCCACAGATGGCCACCGGCATCACGAAGAGATTCACCACCGGGATGGCGGAGAAGAGGGTCACCAGGGCGCCGAAGCTCAGGCACTTTCCACGACGCTGCTTGAGGGCGTCGCGCATGGTGATGAAGCCGATCTTGTGGTTGTCGAACGGATAATCGACATACTGGATCGCCATCATCCAGGCGCTGAGCAGGAACCAGAGCACGGGTGCCAGGGTCTGGCCCACTACCGGGATCAGGAAGAGGATCAGGCAGCCGATGGCCTTGGGCAGATAGTATTTCAGCTTGGTCCATTCGCGGCCGAAGGTACGGGGCACGTCTTTCACCACATCCAGCATGCCGGTGTCATTCATGGCTTCACCGGTGAGGATCTGTTCCACCTTCTCTGCCAGCAGGCCGTTGAAAGGGGCTGCTATCCAGTTGGCCACCGAACTGAAGATGAAGGAGAAGACCACCAGTATGGTGATGAGGGCGATGGGCCAGAGCAGGTAATCAAGCCAGGAGAGCCAGCTCGGGATCTGCTGGTGCAGCCAGGCGAATAGGCCGTCCAGTTGTAGCAACAGGGCGTAGAAGGCACCGGCAAAGAGCACGAAGTTGACCAGCAGGGGGATCAGCACGAAGGTGCGGATGCCGGGCTGGCGAATGAGTGAGAAGCCGCGCAGGAAGTAGTCTGCACCGCTGACCGAATCTTTGACCATGTGGGGTGATTGGCTCATGTGAGCTCCATCAGTGAATGGGGAAAGTGCCAGCATATTACAAACAAGCCTTTGATTTGGTAAAGTCGCCTGCCCGCCTCCTCTTTATTTCGTTACCCACATAGGCCGCCATGCGTCTGAAATTGATCAAACTCGCCGGTTTCAAGTCGTTTGTCGAGCCGACCCGCATCGAACTCAACGCCGACATGACCGCCGTGGTGGGCCCCAACGGCTGCGGCAAATCCAACGTCATCGACGCCGTGCGCTGGGTGCTGGGGGAGAGCTCCGCCCGCCATCTGCGCGGCGAGAACATGACCGACGTCATCTTCAACGGCTCCATCAACCGCAGCGCCCATGGCCGCGCCTCGGTGGAGCTGGTGTTCGACAATCCCCACAACCGGGTACCCGGCGAGTTCGGCCGCTTTACCGAGATCTCGGTGCGCCGCGAAGTGCTGCGCGACGGCTCCAATCACTACCAGATCAACGGCCAGAAGTGCCGCCGCAAGGATGTGACCGACCTCTTCCTCGGCACCGGCCTTGGGCCCCGCAGTTACGCCATCATCGAACAGGGCACCGTCAGCCGGCTGGTGGAGTCCCGCCCCGCCGATCTCAAGCTGTTCATGGAAGAGGCCGCCGGAGTCTCCCGCTACAAGGAGCGGCGCCGGGAGACCGAGCAGCGCATCCGCCATACCCAGGAGAACCTGGAACGCCTTGGCGACATCCGCGGCGAACTGGGCTCACGCCTCGAGCACCTCAAGGCCCAGGCCGAGACCGCCGAGCGCTACAAGCAGCTCAAGAGTCGCAGTCGCGCGGCCCGCAGCGAACTGATCGGCTCGGAACTGTGGGCGCTGGAGACGCGTCTTGGCGAAGCCAAGACCGAACTGGCCCAGACTGAACAGGCGCTGGCGGCCCTCGATGCCAAGCGCACCGCAGACGAAGGACGCCACGTCGCTCTGTCGGTGGCCCGCCAGGAGGCGCAGGCCGAGCAGGCCAGCCGCCAGCAACAGATTTTTCTCGGCGGGCAAGCCATCGCCCGCCTCGAGCAGCAGCAATTGCACCAGAACGAACTCGGTCGTGACTGGCAGGCGAGGCGGCAGTCCCTCGGCGAGCGTATCGACGGTCTCAAGGCCCAGTTGGCCGGCCAGCTGGAGCAACTGGGCGACAGCGCGTTGCAGGGGGAGGTGGCGTCGGCGCGCCTCGAGCAGTGTGAGCAGTTGCTCACCGACCAGCAGAGCGTGCGTGCGGTAGCGGGCGATCGGCTCGAGCAGGCGCGCCAGCGTCAGCAGCAGTGGCAGCAGCAGCTGGGCCAGTTGCAGGGGCGGCTCAACCAGACCCGCGCCGAGGTGAATGGCCTGCAGGAGCTGCAGGCCAAGACCCGGCTTGCCCGCCTCAAGCTGGAAGACGAACAGGCCGGGCCCCTTGGCGGGGAGGGGGAGAACCTGCAACCGGCGCTCGATGCCCTGGCGGCGGAACTCTCGCTCTCCCGCGCCCGCCATGAGGAAGCCGATGCAGCGTGGCAGGCCGGTGTGTCGCGCCATGAAGCACTCAAGGCAGAGCAGGGTCGCCAGCAGGGCCTGCTGCGCGAGCTGGAGGCGCGCCTCGCCACCCTGGATCAGATCCTGGGGGAGCAGATGGCGGGCGCGACCCTGGCGGATCGGTTGCAGGTTCCCCCCGAGTGGGCCCGGGGGCTGGACAAGGTGCTCGGCCGCTGGCTCACCGCAATCCCGGCGGACGAGTGCAACCTGGCGCAACCCGGACTCTGGATTGGCCCGGCCCAGCCAGCCAGGGCCGGTACCCTGGCGGCGCAACTGGGGGGCGAGCACATTCCGGCTTTCCTCAATGCCATCTGGCTGGCAGAGAGCAGGGAGGAGGCGCTGTCCCGCCTGCACAGCCTCTCTGCCGGTGAGTCGCTGCTCACTCCCGCCGGCGACTGGTTCGGCCCCAACTGGGCGGATCTGGGGGAGGGCATGGCCCTCGGTACGCTGGCGCTGCTCGGTGAGCGTGAGCGGCTGCACACCGAGCTGGCCGCGGGTCGGGAGGCGCTGCACAGACTCGACGAGCAGCTTGCCGCCGCCGATGCAGCGCGGGCCCAGCTGCACAGTGCCTATGAGCTGGCTCAGCACACCCTGCGCGAGCAGGAGCTGCGGTGGCAGCAACTGCGCGAAGCCTGGAGTCTGCGCGAGGGGCAGCGCCAGGAGCGCTTGCAGCGCCTGGGCCAGCTGGGGGAAGAGCTGGCCCGGCTCGACAAGGAGCAGGCTGAGGAGGCGCAGCGGCTGGCGTCGGCCGGGGAGCGGCTTGAGCAGGATGAAGCGGCCCTTGGCGAGCTGCAGGAGCAGGGGGAGGTACTCGCCGAGGCGCTGCTGCTCGCCCAGGAGCAGGTGAGCGGGGCGGAGCGGGCGCTGGAAGAGGTGCGCCTTCGCCGGGAGCAGCAGCAGGCGGCCTGCCAGCGGTTGCAACTGGAACAGCAGAACCAGCGCCAGCTCATCACGCTGCGCGAGCAGGAGCTGGCCCGTCTCGGCCTGGAGCTGGCGGAACTCAAGGAGCCAGGGGCCGCTCCGAGTCAGGATCTGTCGCCCCTGCTGGTCGAACAGCGCAATCTTGAGGCGCAGCAACTGGCCTGTCACCAACGGCTCGCAGAGCTGGATCGTCAGCTGACCGAGCTGGAGCAGGCCAGAAGCACCGATCACAAGCAACTGGTGAAAATTCAGGAGAAGCTGGCGACCCTGCGGCTCGAGCGCGAGCGCAACCTGACGCGCCGGCAGGGACTGCACGAGCAGTTCGAAGAGCTGGGCGTGCGCCTGGTGGACCTCGATCAGGCGGTGCTGATTGCCGCTGATCGCGGCAAGCTGCGCCAGGAGATCCAGACGCTGGAGGCGCAGGTGGAGGCGCTTGGCGCCATCAACCTGGCGGCACTGGAGGAGTATGAGGAGGCGAAAACCCGTTCAAGCTACCTGGAAAATCAGTGCCAGGATCTGGAGCAGGCCCTCGACACCTTGAGCCAAGCCATTAAAAGAATTGATAAAGAAACACAAATACGCTTCCGCGACACTTTCGATAAGGTCAATGAAGATTTAAAATCCCTGTTCCCAAAAGTGTTCGGGGGGGGCAGTGCCTGGCTTGAGCTGACCTCGGATGATCTTTTGGAGGCCGGAGTGAGCATCATGGCAAGACCTCCGGGCAAGAAGAATGCTACCATTGCCCTGCTTTCCGGGGGGGAGAAGGCGTTAACCGCCCTTGCGCTGGTTTTCGCCATCTTCAGACTCAATCCAGCACCATTTTGTCTGCTGGATGAGGTGGATGCACCGCTCGATGAAGTGAACGTCGGTCGCTTCTGTTCTCTTGTCAAAGAGATGTCGAGCACAGTACAGTTCGTTTACATCAGTCATAATAAGGTCTCCATGGAGATGGCCGAGCAGCTGGTTGGCGTCACGATGCAAGAGCCCGGGGTTTCGCGCATAGTGTCGGTCGATATCGGTGAAGCCGTCGCTTTGGCTGAGCAAAACTAGAAAGAGAAGCAGCTAATGCAGGAATTGCGTTACATCTTGGTTGCCCTGGGCGGTATTGCCATCGCGGCATTGCTCATTCACGGGTTGTGGAGCAACAGAAAGAATCGTCAGGCACCGATCAAGGAGAAACCTCTGGGTCGGATGGAGTCCAAGTCCCGTGAGCGTGACAACGACGCCTTCGACAGCGATGGCATCGGTCAGGTGCGTGTGGTGAGCGGTGGCCGTCGTGCCGAGCCCAAACTGCGCAGCGACGAGGCCCGTCAGCCCGAACCCCGCCGTGTCGCCCCCGTTCCCGCCTTCGATGATGAAGATGACGACGCCGATCTGCCGCCTCCCGTGGTGCGCAAGCCTGCCGCTCGCCCTGTCCCCCCTCAGCCTGTGTATGAGGAAGAAGAGGACTATGACGAGCCGGTTGCCGCCCCTGTTGAAGAGGCCCCTGCCGTGCCGGTGCGCAAACCTGCACAGGTGATCCGCCGTACGCCGGTACACCGTTCCCGTCCGCAGCGCGAGCCCATGATGCAGCCGCTGGACGAAGAGCCGCTGGTGGAGCCGGCCTATGCCCAGGCGCCGACCTTCGGTGCACGCGAGCCGGCACCGGTTGCCCAGCAGGCTCCCCGCTACGCCCAGCCGGCTTATGAAGAACCCGCTTACGATGACGAGCCAGCCTATGAAGAGCCGGTTCACGCAGCCGAGCCAGAACCCGCTCCGGCCCCGGTCGAGAAGATCTGGCAGGATGTCTATGTCATCAACCTGATGGCCCGTCCCGGCCACGATCTGCAAGGTGCGACTCTGCTCTCTTCCCTTCTGGCGCTGGGCTTCAAGTTTGGCGAGATGGACATCTTCCACCGTCACGAAGATCTGGGCGGCAAGGGGGAGGTGCTCTTCTCCATGATCAACATGGTCAAGCCGGGTACCTTCAACCCCTATCGCATGGAGCAGTTCAGCACCCCGGGTGTGTCCCTCTTCATGCAACTGCCCCTTCGCAGCAATGCCGCCTTCGCCTTCGAGCACATGTTGCAGGCCGCGGATCAGCTCGCGAGCGATCTCGATGCCATGCTGACCGACGCCTCGCGCAGTCCCCTCAGCGACGACGACATCGCCCGCTACCGTCACGAGCTGGCGGCCTACGAGGCCAGCCGCGACTGATGCGCCATGGGGCTTGAATAATGAAAAGTGCGGTACCCCGGTGCCGCATTTTTGTTTCTGCCCCAGACTGAATGTTCCATCACACTTCGAGACTTTTTCATGAGCGATATCCTCTCCCGCCACCGTCAACTGTGTGAGCTGCTGACCGAGTACGGCCATCAGTACTATGTGCTGGACAACCCCACGGTGCCGGACGCCGAATACGATCGCCTGATGCGCGAGCTGATCGCGCTGGAGGCCGAGCATCCAGAGCTCAAAACCCCGGCCTCGCCGAGCGTGAGGGTGGGGGGCCAGCCGCTGACCGCCTTCAAGCAGGTACGCCACGAGATCCCCATGCTGAGTCTGGACAACGTCTTCAGCAGCGAGGAGTTGCAGGCGTTCGAGCAACGCATGGGTGATCGCCTCAAGCGGGAGGTGACTTTCACCTTCTGTTGCGAGCCCAAGCTCGACGGTCTGGCGGTGAGCCTGCTCTACGTGGATGGCCAGCTGGTACAGGCCGCCACTCGCGGGGACGGCACCACGGGGGAGGAGATCACCGAGAACGTGCGCACCATCAAGGCCATTCCTCTGACCCTGCGCGGCCAGGGGTGGCCGGCGCGGCTGGAGGTGCGTGGGGAGGTCTTCATGCCCAAGGCGGGGTTCGAGGCGATGAACCGCGATGCACTGGCGGCGGGGGAGAAGGTGTTCGTCAACCCGCGCAACGCCGCTGCCGGCAGCCTGCGCCAGCTCGATTCACGCATCACCGCCAGCCGCCCCCTCAGCTTCTATGCCTACGGCGTGGGAGTCGGTGGCGACGAGCTGGGGGAGTCTCACTTCGGTCGCCTCAATCAGCTCAAGGCCTGGGGTCTGCCGCTCAGCCCGGAAGTGAAGCTCAAAGAGGGTGCCGCCGGCTGCCAGGCGTTTCACGATGATATCCTGGTGCGCCGCGGGGATCTCCCCTACGAGATCGACGGCGTGGTCTACAAGGTGGATGACATCGCCCTGCAAGGGGAGCTCGGTTTCGTTGCCCGCGCGCCGCGCTGGGCCACTGCCCACAAGTTCCCGGCAGAAGAGGAGATGACGGCGCTTGAGAACGTCGAGTTCCAGGTGGGCCGCACCGGTGCCATCACCCCGGTGGCCAAGCTTAAGCCGGTGTTTGTCGGCGGCGTCACCGTTTCCAACGCTACCCTGCACAATGCGGACGAGATCGCGCGCCTTGGCGTCATGATCGGCGACACCGTGATCGTGCGCCGGGCCGGGGACGTGATCCCCCAGGTCGTGGCTGTGGTGGAGGCGCAGCGCCCGGCGGATGCCCGCGCGATCCTCTTCCCGACCGAGTGCCCGGTGTGCGGCTCGGCGGTGGAGCGGCTGGAAGGGGAGGCCGTGGCCCGCTGTTCCGGCGGTCTCTTCTGCGAGGCCCAGCGGGCGGCCGCCATCAAGCACTTCGCGGCGCGTCGCGCCATGGATGTGGATGGCCTTGGCGACAAGATAGTGGAGCAGCTGGTGGACAAGGGGCTGGTGAAGACCCCGGCGGACCTGTTCAGCCTCAACGCCATCCAGCTGGCCGGGCTCGATCGGATGGGGCAAAAATCGGCCCTCAACCTGGTGGCCGCCATCGATGCCGCCCGCAGCACCACCCTGCCCCGCTTCCTGTTTGCCCTGGGGATCCGCGAAGTAGGGGAGGCGACCGCCTTGAACCTCGCCAACCACTTCCTCACCCTGGATGCCCTGCGCGCCGCCTCGGTGGAGCAGTTGCTGGAAGTGGCCGACGTGGGAGACATAGTGGCCAAGCACGTCTACTACTTCCTGCGCCAGCCCCACAACATCGAAGTGCTCGACGCCCTGCTGGCCGCCGGTATCCATTGGCCGGTCATCGAGAAGAAAGAGGCAAGCGATCAGCCCTTTGCCGGCAAGACTTTCGTGCTGACCGGCACCCTCACCGCCTTGTCCCGCAACGACGCCAAGGCGGCGCTGCAGGCCCTGGGAGCCAAGGTGGCGGGCTCGGTGTCGGCCAAGACCGACGTGCTGGTGGCGGGGGAGGCGGCAGGCTCCAAGCTCGCCAAGGCCCAGGAGCTGGGGATCACCATCTGGACCGAAGCCGAGTTGCAGGCGGCCATTCAGCCCTGAGAATGCACGTTTGAGCAGACAAACCCGGCCCACTGGCCGGGTTTGTCGTTGGTGGGCTCACTCGATGTAGCTCACCTTGTCCTGCCAGGCATCGGGAGCCGTCAGGTGCCAGCGTGCCAGTTCGCTCTTGCTGAACAGGTATTCCCCGCGCAAGGCGGCGCGGGGGGAGAGGGCCCCCGGCGCCGTGCCCGCCAGTATGGCATTGGCCAGCTCGGCCGCCTTCTCTCCCTGGGTGCGACCATCGAGCACCAGGCCGCCTATGGTGCGGCCCGGCCCCACCGCAAACTCCCAGAAGCCGAACAGGGGCACCGTGTTGTGGGAGCTGGTCCACGCCAGCACCTGCTGCTCGTCCACATGCCTGCCCTGCTCGTCGATGAGGGTGTGATAGAGGCCGAGGAAGAGAGCCTGATAGCCGTTCTGCTGGCTGGTGAGCACCGCCTCCTGCCAGCGCCGGTAGTCGGTGAATTGCCGGCTGCTCACCCGGGTCTGGCCGACCCGCAGCTCGCTGCGGGCCTTGAACTCGTCCTCGACGGCGGTGCGGGACACCTCGCTCTCGTCAAACAGCACCAGCGCCTTGCTGATGCCGCCCATCAGCTGGCTCATCTCGCTGATGTTGCGCTTGAGCAGGGGGCGCTCCAGCACGCCGGTTATCAGGGGGTGGCCGACCAGCCCCTTGGGGCGCGGGTTCTCGTTCATGCCGAGAAACACCACAGGGGTGCCCAGGGCGGCGATGGGACGGGCGAGGGCGTTGATGGCGTTGTCATCGCCGAGCACTACCAGCGCCGGCTTGCGCGCCTGATAGGCCGCCATTCCCTGGCTGACGAGCCGCTCTGGATCCTGATGGGGTTGACGCTTGGTATCCAGATAGAGGTGGCTGATGTGGTGCTCCCCCTTGAGGTATTGCTGCAGGCCGGCGCTGTAGCTCTGATCCCACAGATTGGTCTGGTGGTAGCTGCTGATCACCAGGATCTCGGCGGCCAGCAGCTGGAGCGGGAAAAGGGCCAACAGGGGCAACACCTTGGTCACGTTCATCTTCCATGGGCAGAACACTGCACCCATTATGTGCGTTCCGGCTGCTGGTTGCCTCGGTCAATTGTTGCCAGATGGTGCCATCCTCCCCTGCGGCCTGCCATCGGGCGCCAGCCCGCCCCCCGTCTGGGATGCACAGAGATAGCCTCTTTTGGCGCTGGCTGTGAACTGCCCCACTCCTTCCAAAACCTGTTCTGGATCAAGAAACAGGGTACCGCTTTGGTGCCTAATAGACCCCACATATAGGGGTAAGCATAAAAAAAACACCCATATATAGTGTCATAAAGCTGTGCATAAGTGGTCGCCCTCTCAGTGTCAGCCCAGGTGTTTCAAGCCTTGGCTGACCTTGTTTGCGCCGGGGACGGGCGTGGAGAAGGGGACTCAACGAGGGTGAGCCGAGGGTGGCCACCAGGTCTTTCAATACGGGGAAAATCGATGAAACCGGTAGTGATCAAACGCGATGGATGTCGTGCACCATTCAATGGCCAACTGATTCGCGATGCGGTCAGCCGGGCGGCGGCAGCGGTCAATCAGGCCAGTCCGGCGCTGGCAGAGCGCATTGCCGCCGCTGTCAGCCAGGAGCTGGAGGGGCGAGGGGAGGTAGACATCCACGAGATCCAGAACCGGGTCGAGAACCACCTGATGGCCTCCGACGACAAGGCCATCGCCCGTGCCTACATCGAATACCGTCACGACCGGGATCAGGCCCGCGAGGCCCGGGGTCGCCTGGCCCAGGAGATCCGCGGCCTGGTGGAGCAGACCAACGCGGCCCTGCTCAACGAGAACGCCAACAAGGACTCCAAGGTGATCCCGACCCAGCGTGACCTGCTGGCGGGCATTGTCGCCAAGCATTACGCCATCAGTCACATGCTGCCCCGTGACGTGGTGCAGGCCCACGAGAGCGGCGACCTGCACTTCCACGATCTCGACTACTCACCCTTCTTCCCCATGTTCAACTGCATGCTGATCGATCTGCAGGGGATGCTGACTCACGGCTTCAAGATGGGCAACGCGGAGATAGACACTCCCAAATCCATCAGCACCGCCACTGCGGTAACCGCCCAGATCATCGCCCAGGTGGCGAGCCACATCTATGGCGGCACCACCATCAACCGCATCGACGAGGTGCTGGCACCCTATGTGACCATCAGCTGGCACAAGCATCGGGAGGTGGCCGAGGAGTGGGGGATCAGGGACGTGGATGCCTATGCCATGGCCCGCACCGAGAAGGAGTGCCACGACGCCTTCCAGTCCCTCGAATACGAGGTCAATACCCTGCACACCGCCAACGGTCAGACGCCGTTCGTCACCTTCGGCTTTGGCCTGGGGGACAGCTGGGAATCGCGCCTCATCCAGCGTGCCATCCTTGGCAACCGCATCGCCGGCCTTGGCAAGAACAGGAAGACCGCCGTCTTCCCGAAACTGGTGTTCGCCATCAAGGATGGCCTGAACCACAAGCAGGGGGATCCCAACTACGACATCAAGCAGCTGGCGCTGGAGTGCGCCTCCAAGCGGATGTACCCGGACATCCTCAACCACGACCAGGTGGTCAAAGTGACCGGCTCCTTCAAGACCCCCATGGGGTGCCGCTCCTTCCTCGGTGCCTACGAGGAGAATGGCGAGCTGGTCCACGAGGGGCGCAACAACTTGGGGGTCGTGAGCCTCAACTTGCCGCGCATTGCCCTGAAATCCCGCGATGAAGCGGACTTCTGGGACAAACTGGATGCCGCCCTGCGGGTGGCCAAGACAGCGCTCATGTACCGCATCAAGCGCCTGGACGGGGTCAAGGCCCGGGTCGCACCCATCCTCTACATGGAGGGGGCCTGCGGTGTGCGCCTCAAGGCTGATGACAACATCAGCGAGATCTTCAAACATGGCCGCGCCTCCATTTCGCTGGGTTACATCGGGGTACACGAGACCATCAACGCCCTCTATGGCACCGACGTCCACCTGTTCGACAGCGAGACCCTGCGCCAGAAGGCCATCGCCATCATCGCGCGGCTCAAGGCGGCCACCGACGAGTGGAAGGAGGAGACCGGCTACGGCTTCAGCCTCTACTCCACCCCGAGCGAGAACCTCTGCACCCGTTTCTGCCGCATCGATGCCAAGGAGTTTGGCGTGGTGGCCGGGGTGACCGACAAGGGCTACTACACCAACAGCTTCCACCTGGACGTGGAGAAGCAGGTGAACCCCTACGACAAGCTGGACTTCGAGGCGCCCTATCCGCCCATCGCCAGCGGCGGCTTCATCTGCTACGGCGAGTACCCCAACATCCAGCACAACCTGGAGGCGCTGGAGAACGTCTGGGACTACAGCTATGACAAGGTGCCCTATTACGGCACCAACACCCCCATCGACGAGTGCTACGACTGCGGCTTCACCGGCGAGTTCGAGTGCACCTCCAAGGGCTTCACCTGCCCGCATTGCGGCAACCACGACCCGGCCAAGGTGTCGGTGACCCGCCGGGTGTGCGGCTATCTCGGCAGCCCGGATGCGCGCCCCTTCAACGCGGGCAAGCAGGAAGAGGTCAAACGCCGCGTCAAGCATATGTAAGCGGGCAGACCCCACCCTAGCCCTCCCCTTGGCAGGGGAGGGGGCAAAGAAGCTCCTCCCCCTTTCGAAGGGGGAGGTTGGGAGGGGGTTGGCCGTTAACCCGGAGAACTCGAATGCACTACCACCAGTACTACCCGGTCGATGTGATCAACGGTCCCGGCACCCGCGCCACCTTGTTCGTGTCGGGTTGCGAGCACCAGTGCCCCGGTTGCTACAACCAGAGCACCTGGCGGCTCGATGGGGGCAAGCCGTTCGATGAGGCGATGAGCGATCGCATCATTCACGATCTCAACGACAGCCGCATCAAGCGGCGCGGACTGTCGCTCTCCGGCGGCGATCCGCTCCACCCCGCCAACGTGCCGCATGTGCTGGCGCTGGTGAAGCGGGTGCGGGCCGAGTGCCCGGGCAAGGACATCTGGTGCTGGACCGGCTATCTGCTGGCAGAGCTCAGCCCGGCCCAGCGCGAGCTGGTGGCCTTGCTGGACGTGCTGGTGGACGGCAAGTTTGAAAAAGAGCTGGCGGATCCCGGTCTGCTCTGGCGCGGCAGCAGCAATCAGATGGTTCACGACCTCAACGCCTGGCGGGAAGGAGGGGAGCGGATCCCCTGTCTGGTTTGCAGTTGAGGCCAGGGATGTTTATGGTTAGCCCATCCGAATCACGAGACATCTTTCATGAGGAACCATGAGATGAACAATCTGCTCAAGATCCTGCTGGCCATCTTTCTCCCCCCGGTCTGCGCCTTTATCCAGGTAGGCTTCAGCCTCCATTTCCTCATCAACATAGTGCTGACCCTGCTGGGCGGTCTGCCCGGCATGGTTCATGCCCTCTGGCTGGTGGTAAGCGACAAGCGCGCATGAGCCGTGAGAGATCACAAGGCCAGCCCTCCGGGGTTGGCTTTTTTTTTGGCGCTGTCCCAATTATGTGTTGGAAGGCTAATCTGGAAGTAGGTCATCACCGCGAGGACCTTCATCATGGATACGC
>NZ_JAPDBZ010000072.1:0-20160 GCF_027705505.1 Aeromonas sp. QDB56 | reverse complement strand
CCGAAACCCAACAAGGAGTTTCGGATTCTTACACAGCCTGAGGATCGGTCAATGGATCCTTAACTGATCGGCATTAGGCCAAAGGCCCTCTTTTGCTGCATTGCCACCGATGATCAGGGGGAGAGTGGGGTGACCCGTACTCGCTCGATGCGCCGCTCGCTCACGGCCATGACCTCGAAGCAGAACTGGCCGAGGTGCAACTGCTGACCGACGTCGGGCAGACTGCCGAAGTGGGAGAGCAGCATGCCCGCCAGGGTCACGTACTCGTCGCTCTCGCTCACCAGCCCGTCGCAGTTCAGGGCCTGCTCCACCTGATGGATGTTGGTGGTGCCGTGGATGAGCCAATGCTCGCCCTCGCGCACCACATCGGGGGTCTCGTCCTCGTCCGGCAGCTCGCCGACGATGGCCTCCAGCAGATCGTGGTTGGTGACCAGCCCCTGGATGACGCCAAACTCGTCCGCCACCAGAATGAGGCTGCCCCTGGCCTGGCGCAGCTCCGCCAGCAGCCGGATCACGTTGATGGTCTGGGGCACGATGACGGGCTCGTTCTGTCTGGCTAGTGCTGCCAGGGATTGCCCCTCGTTGAGGGCAAACAGCAGATCCCGAGCCTTGACCACCCCGATGATCTCGTCCAGCTCCCCGTCACAGACCGGGAACAGGCTGTGGGGGGCCCGTTGCAGCAGGGCGCGGATCTCGTCCTCGCTGTCGCTCACGTCGATCCACTCCATCTCGGAGCGCGGGGTCATGATGGTGCGAATGGAACGCTCGGCCAGCGACAGCACGCCGCTCACCATGTAACGCTCCTCTTCACCGAAACCAGGGGGCAGGGGCTGAGCCTGCACCTCTTCTTCGTCCTCCTGCGGGTGGGCGGAGCGCTTGTTCCCCCCCATCAGCTTGAAGATGGCGGCGGTGGTGCGCTCGCGCAGGGGCTGGCGCGCCTCATGGCGCAGGGCACTGCGCTGGGCGAGCTGGTTGAAGAACTCGATGAGCACCGAGAAGCCGATGGCCGCGTAGAGGTAGCCCTTCGGTATGTGGAAGCCGAAGCCCTCCGCCACCAGGCTGAAGCCGATCATCAAGAGGAAGCTCAGGCAGAGCACCACCACAGTGGGGTGGGCGTTGACGAAGCGGGTCAGGGGCTTGGAGGCGAGCACCATCACTACCATGGCGATGGTCACGGCCGCCATCATGACGCCGAGGTGATCCACCATGCCGACGGCGGTGATGATGGAGTCCAGGGAGAAGACCGCATCCAGCACCAGGATCTGAGCGATCACCACCCCGAACCCGGCATAGACGCCGGTGCCGCCTTGCTCCTCGGGCTTGGCCTCGAGTCGCTCATGCAGCTCGGAGGTGGCCTTGAACAGCAGGAAGAGTCCGCCTCCCATCAGGATGAGATCCCGACCGGAGAAGGAGTGATCCCAGATGTGCAGCAGAGGAGCCGTGAGGGTGACCAGCCATGACATGATGGTGAGCAGTCCCAGGCGCATCAGCAGGGCCAGGGAGAGACCGATGATGCGCGCCTTGTCCCGCTGGGCGGGGGGCAGTTTTTTCACCAGGATGGCGATGAAGACCAGGTTGTCTATCCCGAGAACGATTTCCAGGATGATCAGGGTAAGCAGACCGACCCAGATTGACGGGTCCAGCAAGAATTCCATGTGATTGACCTCAATGAAGACAGATGCAGTGAATCGTGGTCACGGCGTGGCCGTGGTGACGGAGACGATCGCTTCAGAGGCGTTGGTTGAGCAGGTACAGATAGGCTTTGATGGGAAAAGACGAAGGGCTACTTCGGGGATTGTCCATGATGGGCAATAAAACCTCGGGTCAAAAGTGAGCCCTGATGATAACGGGAATCCCGTATTTGGCAAGAGGGGTCTGGATGCGCAGGGGGAGGCGCTCGCCCAACAGGGCAACAGGGGCAGGCGGAGCTTGCCAGGCAAGCCCCGCCTTGCGGCTTACAACCAGCGTTTTTCCCTGGTGAAGCAGACCGAGAGCCAAGCGTCTCCCAGGGTGTCGCCGAGGCGAGACCAGAGCTCCTGGCGCAGGGCATCCTGGCGCTCTACGGGCCACTCCTGGCCGGGGGCCACCAGGATGTTGAGCTCGAGATCGAAGCGGCGGCCGCTTTTTGCCAGGTGGCTGTAGCACTCGACCCCATGGCGCAGGCGCAGGGCCTCGACTTCGCTTGCCACCAGCCGGGAGACATCCCCCTTGGGGGCAATCTTCAGCACTTCCCGCAGGTTGCGACCGAGCACCTTGATGGGAATAAGGGTGGCACACAGGGCCAGCAGCGAGACCAGCACCGGGTCTATGTAGCGGTTGTAGTGGCCGTAACCCAGGGTATCGAGCCCGATGGCGACCAGAAAGCCGATGAGCAGGGTGGCGCTGAGCAGGGTATCCACCAGCCACTCCTTGGAGTCCACCCGCACCAGCTCGGAGTTGACCCGCTCGGCCACGTCGGCCTCGATGAGATAGAGGATGCCGCAGAAGAAGGTGGAGACGACGGCATAGATGAGGGCGTGGCCGAGATCTATTTCTCGTCCGCCCGCCAGAAGGGAGGTGATGCCGCCATAGAGGGCACCGAGGCAGAGCAGCAGAATGATGGCGCCGTTGATGACGTTGGCGATGGGTTCGAAGTGGGCGTAGCCGTATTGGAAACGGGCGTCGGAGGGGCGGGTAACCAGGTAGGCGGTGATGAGCCCAAGGCCCGTCATGCCCATGCTGAACAGGGTGAAGATGCCGTCCAGCATGATGGCGTTGGAACCGACGAACAGACCATAGCCGATCCCGAAAATGGCAAAGGTGATGCAACCAAACAGCGACAGGGTCAGCGCCTGTTTTTCGGTGCGAATAAGCGTACTGATAACATGGCTGTAGTGAGCCATAAAAGTCCTCCTTTCAAATGGTGAAGATTGCGCGCGCAAGCGGTTTTCTAGCTGATATACTGCCCGCTCACATGTGAGCGGACTGGTTCGGACACCCGCAAAGAGGCAGGTCCGAACGGTCGTTGTCGCCGGAATGCCGGCATCAAGCAAAGGATGGGAACAAGGATTTATGATCCCGAGACTCGATTACCAGGACAGTTTGTCACCTACAACCCTGCAGTTTCTTGAGTTGCTGGCGCGATCAGCATTTCGTGGTGATATCGAAAAGTCTTATGCAAGCCGGTTGGCGATGGCGACGGATAACAGCGTCTATCAGGTCGTACCTCAGGCGGTTCTCTATCCGCGCAGCGCGGATGACATAGCGGTGATGCTCAAGCTGGCCCAGGGGCCCGAGTACGCAACCTTGAGTTTCTTCCCTCGCGGTGGCGGTACCGGCACCAATGGCCAATCCTTGGGCGGCGGCATTATCGTCGATCTCTCGCGCCATATGAACCAGATCATGGAAATTAATCTGGAAGAGGGCTGGGTGCGGGCCCAGGCCGGGGTGGTCAAAGACCAGCTCAACGCCTATTTGAAGCCCCACGGCTACTTCTTCTCGCCGGATCTCTCCACCTCCAACCGGGCCACCCTGGGAGGCATGGTCAACACCGACGCCTCGGGGCAGGGGTCGCTGGTGTACGGCAAGACCTCGGATCATGTGCTCGGCCTCAAGGCCGTGCTGGAGAACGGCGATCTCATGGCGACCGAGCCGGTGACCGGCCAGCGTCTGGCGGACAAGCTGGCCCTCGAGACCCGTGAAGGGGAGATCTATCGCACCCTCTATCGCATCGGCCGCGAGCGGCGCGCCGACATCGAAGCCACCTTCCCCAAGCTCAACCGCTTTCTGACCGGTTACGATCTCAAGCACCTCTATCAGCCCGATACCGACACTCTGGATGTGAGCCGGGTGCTGTGCGGCTCGGAAGGCTCTTTGGGCTTCATCATCGAAGCCCGCCTCAACATCACCCCCATCCCGCGCTACCGCACCTTGGTCAACGTCAAGTACGACAGCTTCCCCTCCGCGCTCAGAAATGCCCCCTTTATGGTACAGGCCCACGCCCTGTCGGTGGAGACGGTGGACTCCCGGGTGCTGGGACTGGCCCGCGCCGACATCATCTGGCATTCGGTGAAGGATCTCATCCAGGATGTGCCCGGCAAGGATCTGCAGGGGCTCAACATCGTCGAGTTTGCTGACACCGACGAGGATGCGCACAAGGCCAAGGTGGAGGAGCTGTGCCGGCGCATCGACGCCCTGCTGGCCAGGGGGGAGGCGGGGGTCATTGGCTATCAGGTGTGCGACCACCTGCCGAGCATCGAGACCATCTATGGCATGCGCAAGAAGTCGGTGGGGCTGCTCGGCAACGCCGAGGGGCGCAAGAAGCCGGTAGCCTTCACCGAAGACACCGCCGTGCCGCCGGAATCCCTGGCGGACTTCATCATGGAGTTTCGCGCCCTGCTGGACGCTTACGGCCTTGACTACGGCATGTTCGGCCATGTCGATGCCGGGGTGCTGCACGTGCGCCCGGCGCTGGACTTGTGCGATCCCGAGCAGGAGGTGCTGCTGCGGCGCATCTCGGATCAGGTGGTGGCGCTCACCGCCAAATACGGCGGCCTGATGTGGGGCGAGCACGGCAAGGGCTTTCGCTCCGAATACAGCCCCGCCTTCTTCGGCGAGCTGTGGGAAGAGCTGCAACGGGTCAAGGGGGCGTTCGATCCGGCCAACCGCATCAACCCGGGCAAGATCTGCATGCCTTATGGCAGCGGCGCTTCGCTTGTCTCGGTGGACGGGCCCAAGCGCGGCAAGTTCGACCGCCAGATCCCGATTGCCGTGCGCGAGAGCTATACACGGGCGCTGGATTGCAACGGCAACGGTCTGTGTTTCACCTTCGAGACCGACTCCCCCATGTGCCCCTCGGTCAAGATCAGCCGCGACCGCCGTCACTCCCCCAAGGGGCGGGCTGGCCTGATGCGTGAATGGCTGCGCCAGTTGTCGGAGCAGGGCTTCGATCCCCTTGCCGAAGAGGTGGCGCTGCAAAGCGGGGGTCTACGCTTCAAGCAGATCGTCGACAAGTTCCGCAATACGGTGGCCCGCGCCCGGGGCGAGTATGACTTCTCCCACGAGGTGATGGAGGCGATGGAGGGGTGCCTTGCGTGCAAGGCATGCACCAGCCAGTGCCCCATCAAGGTGGATGTGCCCACCTTCCGCGCCCGCTTCATGCAGCTCTATCACAGCCGATATCTGCGCGGCCCCAAGGATTACTTCGTGGGCACGGTAGAAAGCTATGCGCCCCTGCTGGCCAAGGCCCCCAAGCTGGTCAACTTCTTCCTCGAAAAAGAGTGGGCCCAGAAGGCGACCGAGAAGAGCATCGGCATGGTGGATGTGCCGCTGCTCTCCGTGCCGACCCTGGCCGAGGAGCTGCGTGATCACCGCGCCCGCTATTTCGATCTGCCGGGCCTCGAGGCCATGAGCCCCGAGCAGCGCCAAAAAGTGGTGCTCATCGTGCAGGATCCCTTCACCAGCTACTACGACGCCCCCGTGGTGCGTGACCTGGTGAAGCTGGCCAGCAAGCTGGGTTATCAGCCCTACCTGCTGCCGTTCAAACCCAACGGCAAGCCTCAGCACGTGAAGGGATTCCTGCGCGCCTTCGCCCGCACTGCTGCCAGCAGCGCCCAGTTCCTCAACAAGGTGGCGGCCCTCGGCATCCCTATGGTGGGGGTCGACCCCTCTCTGGTGCTCTGCTACCGGGACGAGTACGTGAAGGCGCTCGGCCCCGCCCGCGGCGATTTCCAGGTGCTGCTGCCCCAGGAGTGGCTGCTCTCCCTGCCTGCCGAGGCGCTGCCGCTGCGGGAAGAGGTTGGCACCGACCCCTGGTATCTGTTTGCCCACTGCACCGAGAAGACCGCCAAGCCCACCACCCATGGTGATTGGAGCACCCTGTTCGGCCGCTTCGGTGCACGTTTGCAGCCGGTGTCGGTGGGTTGCTGCGGCATGGCGGGCACCTATGGTCACGACGCCAAACAGGTGGAGAACTCCAAGGGGATCTACGGTCTGAGCTGGGCCGAGCCCCTGGCTCGCCTGCCGCAAGCCCGTTGTCTGGCCACCGGTTATTCGTGCCGCAGCCAGGTCAAGCGGATGGAGGGGGAGAAGCTCAAGCATCCGCTGCAGGCCCTGCTGGAACTGCTCTGATGCTCCACTTTCCCAAGGGATTCCGGGTGCCAAAGGCCTATCGGCACCCGCATTTTCTGTTGCTCCCCACCACGCCGTCCCAGGCCGTGGTGGAGTTTGTCGCCATCCTGCGCGAGCGGGATCAGCTCCATCAGCTGTTTCGCCCGGACGATGTGTGGCCCTCCGCCAATTTCAGCCTGAGTCAGCACGAGGCCGACTTGGAGTGGCAGCACGCCGAGTTTCTGGCCAAGCGCTCCTTTGCCTATGGCCTCTGGAGCCCGGACAGGGAGCCCCGCTTCTGGGGCGGGGTTTACCTCTATCCGTCGGTGCTGCCGGAGGTGCAGGTGGAGCTCTTCTTCTGGAAGGTGGCCGAGGCGCCGCTCACTGACAGCGAACTCGAAGCCGAACTGCGCACCTGGCTCGGCAAGGTATGGCGCTGGTCCGAGCCGCGTCTGCCGGGGCGGGACGGCCCCTGGGCCGAGTGGCCAGGGGTGACCTATCCCTGGTGAGGGTCAATCTCGATGCAAGATGCCCCGGCGTGGGCATCTTTTTTTTTGCTCCTTTTTCGCCGACACTGCTGGTTTGCCGCTACAGCGCAGCGATAACCCGTTGATCACGCAAGGAGTCCGCTCACCATGAGTCAAGAAAGCAGCCCCATCTGGCGCAAACCCATGAGCCTGGAGGGGCTCAACGCCAGCTCCCGCAACACCCTGATGGCCCACCTCGACATCGTCTACACCGCCTTTGGCCCCGACTGGCTGGAGGCCACCATGCCGGTGGATCACCGCACCCATCAACCACTCGGCATGCTGCACGGCGGCGCCTCCGTGGTGCTGGCGGAAACGCTGGGATCGCTTGCGGCCAACATGGCGGTGGGGGAGGAGAATTATTGCGTGGGGCTGGAGGTCAATGCTAACCACCTACGGGCCAAGCGGGAAGGGGTGGTGACGGGGCGCTGCGCGCCGCTGCATCTGGGGGCGACGACTCAGGTGTGGCAGATCGAGATGCGCGATGAACGTGGTCGTTTATTGTGCACCAGCCGATTGACCATGGCGGTGCTCAAGCACAAGCGGGACAAGGACTCTGGCGAAGCGTGATCGGCAATAACGCATCATGAGTGAAAAATAAGCAAGCCATAGTCGCGAGATCCCTCTATAATTGCCAACGTCTTGAGACACCTATCACATTTTTCAAGACAGCAGAACAAAGTGGCGCTATAATCGCCGCCTTTTTGCTATTCCGCGGTGTTAGCCGCCTGCCTTAATCTGGAAGAATCTATGTCTGATACCGAACAACTGCCCCTTTTTAGTGAGCTTGGACTGGCCGCGCCTGTATTGAAAGCGCTGCAGGACGTGGGCTATGAGCGTCCGTCTCCCATCCAGGCCGCAGCAATTCCCCACCTGATGGCGGGACACGATCTGCTGGGGCAGGCACAAACCGGTACAGGGAAGACCGCTGCTTTTGCCTTGCCTCTGTTGTCTCGTCTGGAAGCTGGTAACCGCAACACCCAGATCCTGGTGCTGGCCCCGACCCGCGAGCTGGCCCTGCAGGTGGCAGAGGCGTGCCAACGCTATGCCCACCACATGCCCGATTTCCACGTGCTGCCCATCTACGGCGGCGCTTCCTACGAAACCCAGACCCGCGCCCTGCGCCGCGGTGCTCAGGTTGTCGTGGGTACCCCGGGCCGCGTGATGGACCTGATCCGTCGCAAGAACCTGGACCTCTCCGGTCTGAAAGCCCTGGTGCTGGACGAAGCGGACGAAATGCTGCGCATGGGCTTCATCGACGACGTGGACTGGATCATGGATCAGTGCCCGGCCGGTCGTCAGGTTGCCCTGTTCTCTGCCACCATGCCGGAGCAGATCCGTCGTGTTGCCCAGAAGCACCTGAAGCAGCCCAAAGAGATCAAGATCGCTTCCAAGACCGCGACCGCAACCACCATTCGCCAGCGTTACTGGCAGGTGACCGGTCTGCACAAGCTGGACGCCATGACCCGTCTGCTGGAAGTGGAATCCTACGAAGCCCTGCTGGTGTTCGTGCGTACCAAGAACGCCGCCGAAGAGCTGGCAGGCAAGCTGGCTGCCCGTGGTCACGCCTGTGAAGCGCTGCACGGTGACATCCCGCAGAAGCTGCGTGAGCGTACCGTCGACAAGCTGCGTCAGGGCCAGCTGGACATTCTGATCGCCACCGACGTGGTCGCCCGCGGTCTGGACGTTGAGCGCATCACCCACGTGGTGAACTACGACATCCCCTACGACACCGAATCCTATGTTCACCGTATCGGCCGTACCGGCCGTGCTGGTCGCAAGGGTGAAGCCATCCTGTTCGTGGCACCGCGCGAGCGTCGCATGCTGCGCGCCATCGAACACGCAACTCGTCAAGCGATCGAGCCGATGAAGATGCCGAGCACCGAGGACATCAACCAGCACCGTCTGGCCAAGTTCAAGGAGCGCATCCGCGAAACCATGATGGGTGAAGAGCTCGAGATCTACCACAACCTGGTGAACGAGCTGATCGAAGAAGATTCTGCCGATCCGCTGGAGCTGGCTGCTGCACTGGCCAAGCTGGTACAGGGCGACCAACCGCTGCTGCTGGATGACTCCATTCCGGATCCGGTGTTCAACGCCGGCAACGATCGCGGTGGCTTCGAGCGTCGTGAGTTCAACGACCGTGGCGGTCGTGACTTCGGTGACCGTGGCGATCGTCCGGCCCGTCGCATGCCGTCCCTGGAGCCGCGTCCACTGAAAGACAACCCGGACGTGGAGATGGAGCGCTACCGCGTCGACGTGGGTGCCCATCACGGCGTCAAGCCGGGCCAGATCGTGGGTGCCATCGCCAACGAAGCGAACATCGAGAGCCGCTTCATCGGCAACATCGACATCGCCGATGACTTCTCCACCGTCGATCTGCCCAAGGGCATGAGCGCCGAGGTGCTGGAAGTGATCAAGAAGGCCCGTGTCTGCCAGCGTCCGCTGCAGATCACCCGTTACACCGAAGTGCCGGCCGGTGGCAACACTGCTCCCCGTCCGCCCCGTGGTGATCGTCCGTTCCGTGGCGACCGTCCTTTCAACAAGGATCGCCGTCCCCAGGGTGACCGTCCCTTCAACAAGGATCGCCGTGAAGGCGGTTTCGACAAGGGTCGCAAATTCGGTGGCAACAAGCGCCGCGACAGCTAAACCCTGACTGCACTGATGAGAAGGCCGCTCCATGGAGTGCAATGCTGTTCAGATAAGCACATTTTTGACTAATTATTCATAAATGCGACTTGAGTTGGGGGAGCAAGGCTGTTTCCAGTCGATGTTCCTTCAGCCTTTATCCAGCGTGGCTTGCAATAGAAAGAGGGAGGCATCATGCCTCCCTCATTTTTAGCCCTGATACTACGTGGACTGGAACTCAAATTCTCTTAAGTGAACAGCATTGGCTCCATGGAGTGGCCCTTTTTGTGTCTGTTTTTCAGATGCGTAGCGAAGATTGTCACCTTTTTCCGGCCGTGGTGGGCATCCGGTTTGATGAGGAGCCAGTGAAAGAAAAATGGTGCAATCCATTTGCCTGGGGGTGGCGCCTGGTGTCATTCTTTGGGAAGCGATTGGATACTTTTGGAAGACGCACAATCGTTGCTGGTTGCAAACGACTGCGACTTTGGTCTGAAGGTGCATTCTGTTGTTTGCATATGAGTCAGCAGAGTGAGATGAATAAATAAACCGTATGACAGGGAGGTGCGTGATGGGCAAGTGGCTTGGCAAGGTGTTGCTGATATCTGGATGGCTCGTGTCGGGTATGGTGTTGGCGGAGGAGCCCTTCTTCAGAATTGCGGGGGCGGGGTGCTGCAATGGCAAGGGGGAGGTGGTGCTGACCCGTGCCGAGTTTGAGGCCTTGCCGCAGACGGAAGTTAAGACGGGGACGCCCTGGACCGAGGGGGAGCACCTCTATCGCGGGGTGTTGCTGCGGGACCTGGTCAGGATCTACGGTCTCAAGAGCCAGGAGGTCAAGGCCCTCGCGGTCAATGAATACTGGGCCGCACTGCCGCTGGAAGACGGGGAGAAGTACCCGGTGCTGGTGGCCGAGAAGCAGGATGGCAAGGCTCTGACCCTGCGCAACAAGGGGCCGCTCTGGGTCATTTATCCCCTCACCGACCATCCCGAACTCAACAAGGAGATCTATCACAGCCGGATGGTGTGGCAGCTGACGGCGCTGGAGAGCAAATAAGATGCTGAGCAGCAAGTTCTTGAGCCTGATCCTGATGGTGACCACCTTTTTGGGGGTGACCCTCTGGTCGGTCTGGAACTATGACCGCGCGTTCAATGAGGTGACGCGCTACACCCAGCTCTCCGCCTGGGCACTGGCCCAGCTCGAGCTGGAGATCCACGCCTTCGAAGAGGGTTTGAAGCTCTATCGTGCCGGTGCCGTCAGCCGGGAGGAGATGAACAAACGCTTTGACATTGCCTGGAACCGGCTCGATGTCTTCCTGCACGGGAAGGAGGCAAAGTCGGTCAGGGCCCGATTCGGTGCGGACAAGGCGGTCGGCAAGATCCTCGCCCTCTTCGAACGCTATGAGCAGGATGTGGTGCAAGGGGAGCCGGATTCCCCCGCACTCAAGATGTTCACGGCCGCACTCGATGACGAGATGCGCGGGGTGCGGGACGTGATGGTGAAAAACTTTACCGGGCCTTCTGCCATCGCCCAGCGTGAGCTGCTCAACGAGTCGAGAACCCAGAACTTCTTCATCCTGGGGTTTCTGATGCTGGCGACTATGGTGATGTTGATGGTGCTGTTTCGCGAAGTGCGTCGCCAGCATTTTCTGGCGTGGAACGACCCTCTCACCCGTCTCCCTAACCGGGCGGCGCTCATCAAGCACCTCCAGCAGTGGACCAGCCACCCCGGGCGGCGCAGCAGCATCACCGTCTGCCTCATGGATCTGGGGCATTTCAGGGAGGTCAATAACAGTCTGGGTTACGAAGTGGGGGACGCCTTGCTCAAACGGCTTGCGGCGCGGATCAAGGCCGCCTCTGGCCAGGGGATCTTCGTTGCCCGAACCGGCAGTGACGAGTTCACCCTCATCATCACCGGCACCATGCCCACCTATCTGCGCTTCCCGTTTCTGGAGCAACTGCGCAGCGAGCTGGCGGATCTGGTGTTTGCCGCCGATCCGGCGCACCGGGTGCGGGTCTTCATGGGCACCAGCCAGTACGTGAAACCGGATCATTCACCGGAAGAGATGCTGTTGTTTGCCGATATCGCCCTCGACAGCGCCAAGCGCAAACGGCTGAATGACAATGTGCTCTTCTCCAGCAGCATGTATCAGCACTATCAGCGCAAACGCCGGCTGTCGACCGAGCTGCGGGAGCTTATCCACTGCCCGCAATGCCCGCAACTGGCCCTTTACTATCAGCCCATCGTGCGCGGCCAGAGTGTAGTGAGGCTGGGGGCCGAGGCGCTGATCCGCTGGCATCATCCGGAATATGGCTTTATTGCCCCCCTCGACATCATCTCGCTGGCAGAAGAGAACGGGTTGGGCGAGGCGCTCGGGGGCTGGATCATCCGGCGCATGCAGCTCGATCTGTCCGGCTTCCCGGAGGAGGTGCTAGCACCGCTCGAGATCTCCATCAACCTCTCCAACTCCATGTTCAACATGGGGTTGGCCAGGGAGATTGAAGAGAAGATGGAAGATGGGCCGTTGGGGCTGCACCAGTTGATAGTGGAGCTGACCGAAACCATCGACCTCGATGACATCGCCCTCAGCAAGCAGATCATTCACTCCCTGCGCCAGATAGGGGTGCGGGTGGCCCTCGATGACTTCGGGACCGGCTGGTCCTCGCTCTCTTACCTGCGTGAACTCTCTTTCGACAAGCTCAAGATCGACCGCTCCTTCATCACCGCCATCGACAAGGATCCCCGTCAGGCGCTGTTCGTCGAGACCATCACCACCCTCTCTCATCAGTTGGGGGTGCGTGTCGTGGCAGAAGGGGTGGAAAACAGCGATGAGCTCAAGGCGGTGCTCACCATAGGGGTGGATGAGATCCAGGGTTATTTCTACTCGCGTCCCTTGCCGCTGCCGGAGTTCATGCAGTTCTGTCACCGCTATTTCGCCCACAGCGCCGCTATTCAGGAAGTGGCACTGGGGTAGCCTTGGGGCAATCGAGCCCCTGTAGCCTTGTCTTCGAGTCCCTCTGTTCGATTGTTCCTGGTTGATATTTCATCCCGACACCTTTCTTCCATGGCAGCACCGCCCTTGACGCGGTTTTCTTGTGCCTCCTGCCAGAACGAGGGTGCGAGAGGGCAGGCCCGGTGCTACCTTGTGCCACGAACAGTGCCACAGGGCAGAGGAGCCATAAATGGATCGCTTGGGGGTGATGGAGGTGTTCGTGCTGGCGGTGGAGACCGGCTCGTTTTCGGCGGTGGCCCGCCGACTGGGGATGGGGCAACCCACGGTTTCCAGATTGATTGCCCAGCTTGAGGCGCACCTTGGCAGCCGCCTGTTGCTGCGTTCGACCCGGGGGCTGGCGCCCACCGAGGCCGGAGAGGCCTACTATCTGCGGGCGAGAGAGATCCTGGCCCAGGTCCACGAGGCCGATGCCATGGTGCAGCAATGCCGGGCGGGCCTGAGCGGGCCTCTGCGGGTGAGCGCTCCCGTCACCTTCGCCCGCCTGCATATCATTCCCCATCTTGCCGGTTTTCTGGCGGCTCACCCGGGACTGGATCTGGAGATCCTGCTGGATGACGGCAATGTGGATCTCATTTCGGCGGGCATCGAGGTGGCTCTGCGGATCGGCAAACAGGCCGACTCGTCGCTGGTCGCCCGCTGTCTCGCTCGAAGCGACATGCGGGTGCTGGCGACGCCGGCCTATCTGGCCGCCAAAGGAGAGCCTGAGACCCCTCAGGCCCTGCAACAGCATGACCTGGTGCTTTACAGTCCACGGCCCGGAATGGGGCAGCAGTGGCGATTTCGCCGTGGCGTCGAGGAGAGGGTGGTTTCCGGAGAAGGCAGGCTGATGGTCTCGGCGGCCGAAGGCATGCGCGCCGCCGTGCTGGCTGGACTGGGGCTCGGTATCGCCTCGGAGTGGATGTTTGCCCCCGAGCTTGCCCGCGGCGAGGTGGTGGCGGTGCTGCCCGAGTGGCAACTGTCCATGCAGGAGCTCTGGACCCTGCTCCCGGCAGGTCGCCAGCCTGGTGCCAAGGCGAGCGCCTTTCTGGCATTCGTGACCGGCCTGCCCGGCGTGGGGCATACGCCAGCGGAATAACTGTTATGGTCCCCACCGCTCTACTGGTGGCGACGCTCCCCGGGTAGGCTGTGCGCATGGGGCCCGTATCCTGGCGGGAGCCCTTCTACCACGAGGAGAAGAGCATGAGTACATCGCCTTCTGCCGGAGGGGCCGCAACCCCCGGCCCCTCCCCAATGCTGTTCACTTAAGAGAATTTGAGTTCCAGTCCACGTAGTATCAGGACAAAAAAGCGAGGGAGGCATGATGCCTCCCTCTTTCTATTGCAAGCCCCGCTGGATAAAGGCTGGAGGAAGATCGACTGGACACAGCCTTGCCCCCTCAACTCAAATCCAATTTATGAATAATCAGTCAAAAAAGTGCTTATCTGAACAGCATTGCGGCCCCTCCCTGCTCTTCGCCATGGCCCTGTCATGCGGCCTGGCAGTTGCCAACATCTACTACAACCAGCCCATGCTGGCGGTGATGGCGCAGGACTTTCCCGGGCACTCGGGCATGCCATTGATCGCCATGCTGACCCAGCTTGGCTATGCCATGGGTCTGCTTTTGCTGGTGCCGCTTGGCGATGTGGTCGAGCGCCGCTGGCTCATTCCGGGGCAGTTTGCACTGATCGCGCTGGCTTCCCTGCTGGCGGCCACGGCCACGAGTGCCACCACCTTGATGCTGGCCTCCGTCCTGCTCGGCATCGGGGCCACGGCTGCCCAGCAGATATTTCCGGTGGCGGCGACCCTGGCAGATCCCGCCCGCCGTGGTGCCGTGGTCGGCAGCGTGATGAGCGGCCTGCTGGCCGGGATACTGCTCAGCCGCACCGTCGCCGGCCTGGTCACCGCCTATGGCAGTTGGCGCGCCATGTTCTGGCTGGCCATTCCCCTGGCCCTGTCGGGGGCCCTGCTGATGGCCAGGATGATACCGTCCGGATTGCCGCGCTCTCCCCTCGGTTATGGCCGTCTGCTTCACTCTCTGGTCGGTCTGTGGCGCGAGGAGCCCGCCTTGCGCCGCGCGACCCTGACCCAGGCCTTGCTGTTTGCCTCCTTCAGCGCCTTCTGGACCGTGCTGGCGTTCTACCTGGCCGAACCTGCCTATGGGTTGGGGGCCGACATGGCGGGTCTCTTCGGCGTCATCGGGGTGGCTGGGGTGGTGGCGGCCCCTCTGGCAGGCCGGATGGCGGATCGGTTGGGGGCCAGACCAGTGGTATTGGCCGGTGCTGTGTTGGTGGTGCTTGCCTGGATCTGCTTCGAGCTGTGGCTCTCTCTGGCCGGGCTGGCGTGCGGGGTCATCTTGCTGGATCTCGGAGTGCAGAGCGCACTCATCGCCCATCAGCAGCGCATCTATGGTCTGAGACCTGAAGCCAGGGGGCGCATCAATACCCTCTTCATGACCGGCATGTTCCTGGGGGGAACCCTCGGCTCCAGCCTGGGGATGCTGGTCTGGCAACAGGGTCACTGGCTCGGGGTGGGAGCAGCCGGCATGGGGTTGGCCCTGGTGGCCTGTCTCTGTGCCCTGGCCGGCAGGCGGGGACTGCAACCGGCCATCTGAGGCATGTGCAAGACAAGAAAGGCGACCCCGGGGTCGCCTTTTGTCTGTCTGCTCGGGATGGACTCAGAGCACCATGGCGGCAATCCAGCCGAAGATCACCAGGGGGATGTTGTAGTGGATGAAGGTTGGCACCACGCTGTCCCAGATGTGGTCGTGCTGACCGTCGGCATTGAGGCCCGATGTGGGGCCGAGCGTCGAGTCGGAGGCGGGGGAACCCGCGTCCCCCAGCGCGCCCGCGGTGCCCACCAGGGCGATGGTCGCCATGGGCGAGAAGCCGAGGTGGATGCACAGGGGCACATAGATGGTGGCGATGATGGGCACGGTGGAGAAGGAGGAGCCGATCCCCATGGTGATAAGCAGGCCCACCAGCAGCATCAGGAAGGCCGCCAATCCCTTGTGACCTGCCATCATGCTGGAGACGGACTGCACCAGACTCTCCACCCCGTGGGTCTCCTTCATGACGGCGGCGAAGCCTGCTGCGGAGATCATGATGAAGCCGATGAGGGACATCATGCGCACACCCTGGGTGAAGGCATCCTGGCTCTCGCGGAATTTGATGACGCCACCGCAGGTGAAGATGATGAAGCCTGCGAGCGCCCCCAGCACGATGCTGTTGGTCATCAGTTGCAGGCCGAGTGCCACGGCGATGGCCAGCAGGGCTACCCAGATGTGGTTGAGATTGAGCTCGACCGTCTCGGGTTCGGCGGCCAGGATCTGCTCCAGATCATACTGACGCGGCTTGCGGTAGCTGAAGAAGACGGCGATGAGCAGGCCGAGGAACATGCCGAATACCGGGATGGCCATCGCCAGGGGCAGTTGGCTGAATTCCACCGGTACGCCGTTGTCGACGAGATTCTTGGCCAGGATGTTGTTCAGGAAGATACCGCCAAAGCCGACCGGCAGCAGCATGTAGGTAGCGGTCAGGCCGAAGGTGATGACGCAGGCCACCTGACGGCGGTCGATCTGCATCTGGGCCATGACATGCAGCAGCGGCGGGATCAGGATGGGAATGAAGGCGATGTGCACCGGGATCAGGTTCTGGGAGGAGACGGAGACCGCGAGCACCGAGGTGAGCAGCAGGCTCTTGACCCAGAGAATGCGGGTGCTGCTAGCATCCTTGCCGAGCTGGTTGATGACCTTGCGGGCCAGCAGATCCGTGATGCCGGAGCGGGAGATGGCTACCGCGAAAGCCCCCAGCATGGCGTAGGAGAGGGCGATTTCTGCACCGCCGCCCAGGCCGCCGGTGAAGGTGCTGAGGGTCTGCTCGAGGGAGAGTCCGCCGAGCAGGCCACCCACGATGGCACCGATGGCGAGGGAGACCACCACATTGATCCGCAGCAGGCTGAGCACCAGCATCAGCGCCACCGCGATAACAACAGGATTCATTTGATTTCCTTATGGATTGTGTTGCTGTCAGTCGTGTGAAAGCCAGCTAGTTTGCGAAAAACAGGCTAAATGTCGAGAAAAAAATCGGCGGATCCCGGCCAAGGGACGCATCTTCTGCTGGAGGTGAACGGGAACCGGGAAAATGGCCCTTCTTCGTTGCCCAGACAGGTCCCCTCATGCAGACAGGCTGCCATGGGCAGCCTGTCTGGGCAGGGGCTGGGAGTGTTCAGCCCTCGTCTTCGGTGTCCGTCGTTTCATCCGGGTTGGCCAGAGGCCAGCCTCCCAGGCTCTTCCAGCGATTGACGATGTGGCAGAAGAGCTCTGTGGTGCGCTCGGTGTCGTAGAGGGCCGAGTGGGCCTCTTTGTTGTCAAAGGGGATATTGGCGCTCTGACAGGCCTTGGCCAGCACCGTCTGCCCCAGGGCAAGACCCGAGAGGGCGGCGGTGTCGAAGGTGGCGAAGGGGTGGAACGGATTGCGCTTGAGGCCGGCCCGCTCGGCGGCGGCCATCACGAAGCCGTGGTCGAAGGTGGCGTTGTGGGCCACTATGATGGCGCGACCACAATCCTGCTCCTTCATGCCCTTGCGCACCCCCTTGAAGATCTCGGTGAGTGCTTCCTTCTCGTCCACCGCGCCCCGCAGCGGGTTGAAGGGGTCGATGCCGGTGAACTCCAGCGCCGCTTTCTCCAGATTGGCGCCCTCAAAGGGCTGGACATGAAAATGGAAGATCTGGTCAGGGACGAGCCAGCCCTGCTCATCCATCTTGAGGGTGTGGGCGGCTATTTCCAGCAGGGCATCGGTCTTGGCATTGAATCCGGCGGTTTCAACATCGATGACGACGGGGTAAAAGCCGCGAAAACGGCCCTTGAGGGTGTGAACGGCGTCGGTCATGGTATCTCGGTCGGCGTGAAAGGAGGCGGCATTATGGCAAAAAAGCGTGCCCTTGTCCCTTATCTGCCGCCATGGGATGGCAAGAGGGCCATTTTGAAACACCTGTGCTTATAATTGGCGACGTCAACCATGGAGGGAGAGGACGATGAAGAAGCTGGGATTGGCACACAAGATGATGTTGGTGGTCTGTCTGCCGCTGTTGGCCCTGCTGTTTTTCTCCGGCCGGTACGTCTACGAACGTTATCGGGTCGAACAGGAGATGAGCGGCGCCCTGGTCGCGCTGGCGGTGGTGAAGGAGGCGGCGCAGCTGGCCCATGAGCTGCAACGGGAGCGCGGCATGTCGGCCGGCTTCCTCGGCTCTGGCGGCAACAAGTTTCGCGATGCGCTGCCTGCCCAGCGCAAGGTGGTGGACAGCCTGTTGCAGCGTTTTCATCAGGATCCTGCCTTGCTGGCTCTGACGGAGGTGCAGCAGGGAGTGGCGGGACTCACCGCCATGCGTGAGCGGGTCAGCGCCCTGGGGGTCGAGGTGGCGGAACAGGTCGGCTTCTATACCCGCCTCGTGACCGCCTTGCTGGCGGTAGTGGACAAGATAAGCGTCGACAGCATGGATGCCACCATCGCCCTGCAGACCAATGCCTACGCCGCCTTCCTGCAGAGCAAGGAGCGTGCGGGGCTGGAGCGGGCGACGCTCAGCAACGTCTTTGGCCGTGACAGCTTCACGCCTGCGCTGTTGCAGCAGTTCATCTCCCTGCTGGCGGCCCAGAACACCTATCTCGAACGTTTCCAGGCGGTGGCGAGTCCAGCCCAGCGTCAGTTGCTGAACGACAGCCTCGCCTCACCCGTGGTGGCCAAGGTGGCCGCCATGGAGAAACTGGCCCTGGACAAGGCGGCAAGCGGCAGTTTTGGTGTCGATGCGGAGGCCTGGTTTGCCTTGAGTACCGACAAGATAGGCCTGCTCAAGGAGATAGAAGACAGCCTCTATCAGCAGCTCTTCGAGCGGGTTGAACAGATGCGGGTCGGGAGTGCCAGTGACTTCTGGTGGGGGGCGGCTGGCGTGTTGCTGTGCATCGTCCTGACCACCTTCGTCTGCTGGCGGGTGGTGCGGGATCTGCATCTGGGCTTCATGGCCCTGCACCAGACCTTCAAGCGCCTGGTGCAGGAGAACGACCTGACTGTGCGGGTCGACTGGCGATCCGGGGATGAGCTGGGTGCCCTGGCGCGGGATCTGAACCATTTCCTCGGGCACCTGGAGAGTTTGCTGCTGGCTGTGCGCCACTCCTGTGACGTGCTGATACGCAGCGCCGCCAGCTCGGCCGAGGTCATTGCCGAGGTGAATGCCGGCGTAGTCAGGGGATGCGGGCAGGTGGATCTGGTGGCGACTGCCGCCACCGAGATGGCATCGACTGTCGCGGAGATTGCCCGCAACGCCACCCAGACCTCCCAGGCGACCCAGCAGGCCATCGGCCGGGCGAAGCAGGGTGACAAGGAGGTGGATCAGACCATCCACACCATCCAGCAGGTCGCGGGCACGCTGGTGGATACCCGGCACCTGGTGGACAGCCTGCATCGGGATACCGAGTCGGTGGGGGAGGCCTTGAGCCTCATCAAGCAGATCTCGGACAGAACCAACCTGCTGGCCCTCAATGCCGCCATCGAGGCGGCCCGTGCCGGTGAATCCGGGCGCGGCTTTGCGGTGGTGGCCGACGAGGTGAGAGCGCTTGCCTCCCGTACCCAGCAGGCGGCGGATGACATAGAGCGGATGCTGGGCCGCTTGCGCCAGGGGGCCAACGAGGCGGTGGCTGCCATGCACACGGGCACCGAACAGGCCGGCCTTAGCGTGACGGAGGCCAAACGGGCGGGGAGCGAGCTGACCGACATCGTCAACGAGGTGCGCAAGGTGAGCGACATGACGGCCCAGGTGGCCACCGCCACCGAGGAGCAGCGTTACGTGACCGACGACATCCAGCAAAACGTGATGACCATCCGTGACGTGTATGAGGCCCATCGCCAGCACTCCCATACCCTGCAACAACACAGTGCCGAACTGGATGCCCTGGCCCGGGATCTGGCGGGACGCATCGCCAGCTTCAAGCTGATGGCCCCTTCTTCCCCCCACTGAGCGTTTTGGCCTAAAGCTTGTCCTGCCGCTGCCGATAGATAATTCGAGATAGTGTGGAGGACAAGCCGTTGAATGCTTGGGTGTTGGGGTTGATCAGCATATCAGTGAGTATGCAGTTGCAGGCGGGCGTGACCGAATTTGGCGCCGGTCTGGATCAATCCGTCTGGCGCCTGACCTCTGATACCCAGGTGGAGTGCAGGCTGGAGCATCCTATTCCCCGCTGGGGAACCGGGGCCTTTGTCAGCCGGGCCGGGCGCAAGATCAATCTGGATTTCGAGCTCAAGGGGCAGCGACCCCAGGCGCGTACCCAGACAGTGAGCCTCGGGATCATGCCCCCCAGCTGGCGTCCCGGGGTGGCCGGGCGACAGATCAGCCAGTTGCAGTTCTATCAGCAGTTTGACGGCCTGGTGGCGGGGCAGACCGCCTGGACCATGTTGGACGAGCTGGAAGGAGGGCGTATGCCGACTTTCCAGTATCGCGACTGGTATCGTCAGGACAGGCCGGTGCGGGTATCGCTCTCGTCGGTCAATTTCAGGGTCAAGTACCAGGCGTTCATGGACTGCCTGAGTGGCTTGCTGCCCTACAGCTTCAACGACATCGCCTTCAGCGTGCTCTCCTATGACAAGAACAGCGATCAGTTGTCACCGGCCTCCAAGCGGCGGCTGGCGATGATCGGTGATTATGTGAAGGCAGACAAGAGCATCGATGTGGTGGTGATCGACGCCTACAGCGACAGCTATGGCGGCCGCTGGCCAAACCAGAAGCTCTCCGAGAAGCGGGCGGATGCCATCAAGCAGGTGTTTGTGGATCTCGGCATCGAGGAGGGCAAGATCTCGGTGGAAGGGCACGGTGATACCAATCAGATTAAAGATGTGATCTAATTGCTCTATTCTGGTTTCACTGTACTCAGTATGTCCGATCCAATC
>NZ_JAPDBZ010000071.1:0-20261 GCF_027705505.1 Aeromonas sp. QDB56 | reverse complement strand
CAGCCTTGCTCCCCCAACTCAAGTCGCATTTATGAATAATTAGTCAAAAATGTGCTTATCTGAACAGCATTGCGCCATGCGGGGGCTTTTTGCTGGGCAAGGGGAAGGGCCAGGGGCCCGGCCACCGGGCTACTGAGTCAGCAGAGGCTCGACAAAGCGGGCGACCTTGTCGCGGATCCGGGGCTGGGCGGTGGCCGTCGGGTGCAGTCCATCGTTCATCATGAGTTCAGGGCGCAGCACAATATCATCCAGAAAGAAGGGCATCAGCGGTAGGTCGTTGGCCTTCGCAAGATCCGGGAAGATCTGCTCGAACTGTTGCAGATAGCGCGCCCCATAGTTGCGGGGCAGCAGGATCTGGGTCAGCACCGTCTTCGCCTGGTGCGCCCGGGCGAGCTCGATCATCTTGGTCAGGTTGGCCCGGGTGATGGCGGGAGCAAAGCCCCGCAGCCCGTCGTTGGCGCCGAGTTCGATCAACACCCAGTCCGGTTTGTGGGTTTCGAGCAGAACGGGCAGGCGGGCCAGGCCGCCCTGGGTCGTTTCACCGCTGATGCTGGCATTGATGAGGGTGTGTTCTCCCCCCTGCTGCTGCCACTTTTCATTGAGCAGGGCAGGCCAGCTCTGTTCGGCCTGCATCTGGTAGCCGGCACTCAGGCTGTCGCCCAGTACCAGCAGGGTCTGGGCCTGGACGGACGCTGCCCAGCAGCACAGGCAACTCACGGCAAACAAGAGACGCATCATGCAGTCAACTCCCACGTTCTATTGTCATTACAGGTTCAGGCAAACAGGATACCCAAGATGAGTTCAACGCCCATTATCGCCGTCAGGGGGCTCGGTAAAACCGTTCGCCTCGGTCAGGAAAGCCTCACCATCCTTGAAGGGATCGATCTGCAAGTCAATACCGGCGAGACGCTGGCGCTGGTCGGTGCGTCCGGTTCCGGCAAGTCCACCCTGCTCGGTTTGCTGGCCGGTCTCGATCTGCCGAGCAGCGGCGAGATAGAGATCCTCGGCCACTCCCTCACCCGGCTGGACGAGGAGGGACGCGCCAGGCTGCGGGCCGAGCAGGTGGGGTTCGTGTTCCAGTCGTTCCTGCTGCTGCCCACCCTGAGCGCCCTGGAAAACGTCATGTTGCCGGCCGAGCTGCGGGGGGAGACCGACAGCGAGCCCCGTGCCCGGGAGCTGCTGGCCCAGGTCGGTCTGGGAGAGCGGTTGCACCACCTACCGCCGCGCCTCTCCGGCGGCGAGCAGCAGCGGGTCGCCATTGCCCGTGCCTTCATGACCCGCCCCAGCCTGCTGCTGGCGGACGAGCCCACCGGCAACCTCGACAGCAAGACAGGGGAGACGGTGATCGAACTGCTGTTTCGTCTCAACCGCGAGCACAACACCACCCTGGTGGTGGTGACCCATGACCATGAGCTGGCCCAGCGCTGCCAGCGGCAGCTGGTGATGTCAGCCGGGCGGCTGGAGGCACAGGCTGTCATGGCGGCCAGGGTGGGAGAGCTGTCATGAGTCAGTGGAGACAGAGCTGCACCAGGGGATCGTTGGCAGCAGCATGGACGGTGAGGGAGGCGTCATGAGTCAGTGGCGACTGGGATTGAAGCTGCTGCGCCGGGAAGGGTTCAGCGGCGAGCTGCGCTGGTTTGTGCTGGCGCTGGCGCTGAGCGTCGCCTGCGTGCTCAGCGTGGCTCTGGTGGCGGATCGGCTGGACGTGGGGCTCAAGGCCTCCGGGCGGGATTTCATCGGAGGGGACAGGGTGCTGCGCTCCGCGACGCCGGCACCGGCAGAGTGGCTGGCGCAGGCGCATCAGGAGGGGCTGGCCGTGCAGACCACGGTCAGCTTCAACAGCATGCTGTTTCACGGTGATACCCTGCAACTGGCCTCCATCCGCGCCGTGCCCGGGGATTTTCCCTTCTACGGCAAGCTGGAGCTCACTCCCCAGCGCGCCCCGGCGCCCGGCGAGATCTGGCTCTCCGCCAGGGTGATGCAACTGCTCGGCGCCAAGGTGGGGGAGGCACTCGAGGTCGGCAACACCCGGCTGACGGTGGCAGGGGAGCTGGGCCAGGAGCCGGATCAGGGGTTCAGCCCCTTCCAGATGGCGCCAAGGGCCTTGATCCACAGCGCCGATATCGAGGCGACCGGGGCCCTGCTGCCGGGCAGTCGCCAGCAGTGGCGCTATCTCGTCAAGGGGCCCCGTGACGCCATCGCCCGCTATGAGGCCTGGCTCAACACCAGGCTGAGCGCCGGGCAGAAGCTCGTCAAACCCGACGATCAGGGTACCCAGGTGGGGAAATCCCTGGGCAATGCCGAGCGCTTCTTCCGTCTGGCATCCCTTGCCGGCGTGCTGCTCGGCGCCCTGGCCATGGGGATAGCGGTGCGCCATTTCGCCGAGCGCCAGACCAACATGGTGGCCCTGCTCAAGACCCTGGGGGCCTCGCGGCGCACCCTGTGGCAACTGATGGGCACCCTGCTGTTCTCCCTGACCCTGGTGGGGGCCCTGATGGGGCTGGTGGCGGGCAGCGCCATGCAGTGGCTGACCCTGAACCTGCTGGGGGATCTGCTGCCTGCGGATCTGCCGCCCCCCTCCTGGCGACCCTTCGCCCTGGGCCTTGCGGTCGCCTTCTTCATCACCCTGATGCTGGCGTTCGTCCCCTTCCTGAGGCTGCTCAAGGTACCGCCGCTGCGGGTGCTGCGCCGGGAGCTGGAGGCGGGGATCCCTCCCTGGCTGACGGTGCCCGTGGGGCTCATCGGGCTGTTTGCCCTGGTGTGGGGCTTTACCGCCGACATCAGGCTGGCCTGCGGGCTCATCGGCGGCATGGGGGTGTTGATGGCGCTGCTGGCCCTGCTCGCCTCCGTGCTGCTGCGTCTTGGCAGTCGGCTCAAGGGGCCCCATGCCCTGCGCCTGGCCATCAATCACCTCTCCCGTGAGCGGGGCAGTGGTCTGTTCCAGCTGGCGGGTTTCGCCCTGGCCCTGATGCTGTTCGGGCTGCTGTGGGCGGCGCGGGTCGATCTGCTGGAGGATTTTTCCACCCGGTTGCCTGCCGACGCCCCGAACCGCTTCCTGGTCAATGTGGCGGACAGCGAGCGGGAAGGGATCCTGGCCGATCTGCACCGGGCCGGGGCCATCACCTCGGACTTCTACCCCATGGTGCGCGGGCGCCTGACCCGTATCGCTGGTGAGGCGGTGGGGGAGGATGCGGCGCGGGAGGGGGTGGACAGAGAGCTCAACTTCACCACCACATCGGCCCTGCCCGCCGACAACAAGGTCACTGCCGGTCAATGGCTGGCCGGCAAGGGGGAGGTCTCCGTCGATGAGGCGCTGGCGGGACGGCTCGGCATCGCGCTCGGAGACGTGCTCGGCTTCACCATAGAGGGGCGGGCGTTCGAGGCCAGGGTGACCAGCCTGAGGTCCATCAAGTGGGACAACATGAGGCCGAACTTCTACATGATCTTCTCGCCGGACGTGCTGGCCCCCTTCTCCCAGACCTGGCTCGGCAGCTATCGTCTGCCGCCTGAGGGGCGAGGGGCAGAGGTGGAACTCATCCGCCGCCACCCCACGGTGAGCCTCATCGATGTGGAGGATCTGATAGGCCGCCTCACCCTGGTCTCCGATCAGGTGAGCCGCGCCCTGGGGTTGATGCTCGGGCTGGTGACGGTAGCCGCCCTGCTGGTGCTGCTGACCCAGACCCAGGCCGGCATGGCCCATCGGCGCCGGGAGCTGCTGCTGATGCGCACCTTGGGGGCGGGCAGCGCCCTGCTCGAGAAGATGCTGCGCTGGGAGCTGGTGGCGAGCGGTGCCCTGGCAGGGCTCTGCGCCGCCATGGTGGTGGAGCTCTGCTCCTTCGGTCTGCAGTGGTGGTGGGAGGGAGCGCAGTGGCAGTTCCACTGGGCCATCTGGGCTGCACTCCCCCTGCTTGGGGCCGTGCTGGTGACCCTGGCTGGACAGGGCATGCGCCGCCAACTGCTGGCGGGTACCCTGAGCGACCGGCTCAGGGGACTGGGGCAGGGGCTGCTCTGATGGCTCGACACATCCCGACCTCGGTCGGGATGTGTCATTGGGTCAACGGGGTGAGTGCAGCAGATTGTCCAGAGCGCCGGGCAGGGCCGAGAAGCTGAAGTGAAAACCAGCCTGCTGCAAGCGGGCGGGCAGCACGTGCTGTCCGGTGAGCAGCAGATCCGCCGCCTCTCCCATCAGGAGTCGCAGGAGGGGTGCCGGTACGAAGAAGAGGTGCGGTCGATGGAGCGTGGCGGCCAGGGTCTCGCTGAACCGGCGATTGCTGACCGGTTGCGGGGCCGTGCCGTTGAAGATGCCGTCACACTCGCCGTGCTCGATGAGAAACAGCATGGCCCGCACCAGATCCTGCACGTGGATCCAGCTCATCATCTGGGTGCCGCTGCCCATGGGGCCGCCGAGGCCGAGGCGGTAAGGGGGCAGCATCCTGGGCAAGGCGCCCCCCTCCATGCCGAGTACCAGGCCGATGCGCAGGATGCAGACCCGGGTCTGGGCCGAGCGGGCCTGCTGGGCAAGCTGCTCCCACTGCTGACAGAGACGGTGGGTGAATTCGTCGTGAGGGCTCTGGCATGTTTCATCCAGAGGAGCGTCATCCTGGCGGCCATACCAGCCGATGGCGGAGGCATTGAGCAGCAATCTAGGGGGCGTGCTGGATAGTTTGACGAGATCCACCAGCTGTTCGGTCAGCAGCCAGCGGCTGTTGCAGAGCAACTGCTTGCGGGACTCGCTCCAGCGTCCGGCGGCGATGGGTTCGCCGGCCAGGTTGATGACGATGTCCACGTCATTGAGGTGATCCAGCCTGTCCAGGCTGTCCAGCAGGGTGACATCGTGGCCGAGCAGCTCGTAGGCCCGGCTGCCCTGGCGGGTCAGCACGACTACTTCGTGCGCCACCTTGAGGTGTGCCACCAGACGGCGGCCGATAAACCCCGTGCCCCCCGTGATCAGTATCTTCATGTCCTGCCTCCCTGACGCTCTAGGGTCTACTCTAGAGCCTGGGTGCCCGATGGACAAGCTCCTGTTTTTATGAGCATTATGATTTTTGTCTCCCAAGACGCCGCCCCCTTTGTCCACGGGGTTGCCGGGCGTTGCGACCACGGGGGGGCGCCGTGGCGCGGCGGTATCAGGGGCTCATTCCGGCTTGCCAAACGGGCGCCAGCGGGTAAACTCGAGCGCTTTTTCGCCATGTTCATGAGGGCCGTTATGCCATTTCGACGTTTGAAGGTGCGTCAATTCTATGTCCGGCTGCTCTGTGCCTTGCTGGCCGGTCTGTTGCCCATGCTCCTTGGGCTCGTCATCGTCATCTGGCAGACCGCCACCGGCGTGAAACAGGATGCGGTGGCGCGCCTGGAACATGCCAGGGTCATGTTCGACCGCACTCTGGACAATGCCCAGTTGGCGGCGTCGGCCCTCACCGGCAGCCTGGGCAGGCCCTGTCTCGAGGTGGTGCAGGGGCTCAGGGATCAGGTGGCCACGGTGCCGGATGTGCGCAGCGTCAACCTGGCCAGGGGGGATCGGATCTACTGCTCTTCCCTCTATGGCCCGGTCGATGGCGGCATCAAGCTGGATGACTATGTCGGGGGCAGGCTCGACCTGATGAAGGGCAACCCGGTCACCCCGAATCGCCCCCTCATCGCCTACCGGGAAGAGGTGGGCGAGTTCAGCGTGCTGGTGGGGGTCGACGGCTACTACCTGCTCAACATCCTGGACATGCTGAGCCGCAACTCCCCACTGGGGCTGGTGGTCGGCAACGAGATGCTGCTGCGAAACAGCGAACTCACCGACAAGCTGATCCCCAAGGATCGCAATGGCTATCTCGAACAGGTCTCGACCAGGTACCCGTTCAAGGTAGTGACCACGGTGTCGGTGGATGAGTACCGTGCCCACATCTGGGACTACTCCAAGGTGGGCGTCATTATTTATCCTCTGCTGAGCCTGCTGCTCGGGGTGGCGGTCTTCTGGCTGATGGGCCGTTCGACTTCGCCGGCCCAGGAGCTGAAACGGGCACTGTCCCAGCAGGAGTTCATCCCCTATCTGCAACCCGTGGTGAACGGGGAGGACGGCCAATGGAGCGGTTGCGAGGTGCTGATGCGCTGGCAACACCCCCGTCAGGGGATGATCTCGCCGGATCGCTTCATTCCCCTGGCAGAGGACAGTGGCCTCATCGTGCCCATGACCCGGCTGTTGATGGCGCAGGTGCGCGAACAGTTTGCGGGCAAGGCGCACCATCTGCCGCGAGGGTTCCACTTCGGCTTCAACATCAGCGCCAGCCACTGCAAGGATCTGAGCCTGGTGGAAGATTGCCGGGATTTCATCAACGCCTTCAAGGGGAATCCCATCAAGCTGGTGCTGGAGCTGACCGAGCGCGAGCTCATCGTGGCGGACGAGACGACGGACCGGCTCTTTGCCGAGCTCCATGCCCTCGGGGTCTTCATCGCCATCGACGATTTCGGCACCGGCCACTCCAGCCTGACCTACCTGCAGACCTTCCAGGTCGACTTCCTCAAGATCGATCAGAGCTTCGTCGGCATGATTGGGTCGGACGCGCTCTCCAGCCACATCGTGGAGAACGTCATCGATCTGGCGACCCGGCTTGGTCTGCAACTGGTGGCGGAAGGGGTGGAGAATCAGGTGCAGGCCGACTATCTGAAGGCCCGCGAGGTGACCTTCCTGCAAGGCTACCTGTTTGGCAGGCCCATGCCCATGAAGGAGTTTGTCAGCCAGCTGGCCGGGCAGGGGCGCTGAGGGGAAAGCGCGAGGCAAAAAAAACCAGCGACCGGGTCGCTGGTTTTTTTATGGCCGGATGGCTCAGAGCATGCGGGCCAGGGCGCGGCACAGACGCTGAACACCCTCTTCCGTGGTCGCCTCATCCACACAGGAGAAGCTCAGGCGCAGGGTATTCTGGATCTCGGGGCGCACATAGAAGGGGGCGCCGGGCACGAAGGCCACCTTCTCCTTGATGGCCTCGTCGAACAGGGCCATGGCACTGACGCTGGACGGCAGGGTCAGCCAGAGGAACATGCCCCCTTCGGGACGGGTGTAGCTGACGCCGGGCGGGCAGTGGCGGGCGAGGGCGGCTTCCATGGCGGCACGCTGGCGACCATAGACCTCCTTGATCTTCTCCAGGTGAGCGTCGAGGGAGTTGTCGGTCAGGAAGCGGTGCAGCACTTGCTGGCTGAAGGCGTTGCTGTGCAGGTCGGTGGCCTGCTTGGCGATGGTGACCTTCTTGCGCAGCCAGTCCGGCACCACCATCCAGCCCAGGCGGAAGGCGGGCACCACCGTCTTGGAGAAGGACCCGAGCAGCACGGTGTTGTGGGGGGCCAGCTTGGCGATGGGAGGGAGGTGTTCCCCCTCGAAGCGCAGCTCGCCATAGGGGTCGTCCTCCACCATCAGCAGATCGTGGCGCACCAGGCGCTCCGCCAGGGCCTCCCGGTTGGCGCGGCTGTAGGAAACACCGCTCGGGTTCTGGAAGTTGGGCACGCCGTAGAGCAGCCTGGCGCTGGAGCCCTGCTCCAGCAGCGCATCCAGCGCGGCCAGATCCAGCCCCTCTTCCGCCAGGGTAATGGGCTTGAAATTCGGTTGATAGACGGAGAACGCCTGGATGGCGCCAAGGTAGCCCGGCTCTTCGATGATGAGATCCTGCCCCTCGTTCACCAGCACCTTGCCCAGCAGATCCAGCGCCTGCTGGGAGCCGCTGGTGATGAGGATGTTGTCAGGATTGACGGCCATGCCGTGGCGGCTCAGGTAGCGGTCGGCGATGAACTGGCGCAGCGGGGCAAAGCCCTCGGTGGTGGCGTATTGCAGCGCGGCGGCTCCCTGCTCGCGCAGCACGTCCTGGCACGCTTGCTCGATGGCCTTGACCGGGAACAGATGGGGGTTGGGCAGGCCGCCGGCGAAGGAGATGATCTCCGGATTGGCGGCAACTTTGAGGATTTCGCGGATAAAGGAAGGATCGACCTTCTCGAAGCGCTGGGCAAAAAACGGCTGCATAGGGTTCTCTCTGACTAGGTGGCGGTCGCTCCATTCAACCGCCAGGTTATCCGTTTGTATCAGATTTCAGAAATGAGGCAATGGCTGTCACAAAAATCCATAAAAAAGGGCAGGTTTGGCACCTGCCCGAATTTTATCGTCCCGACCCCGGTCAGGGGCGCAAAAACCCCTGTCAGGGGGGCATCGGGCGGGATGGGGGTCAGAGCCCCGGCGCCTTGAGGAAGCGGATCATCAGGTCGGTATTGGCCCCGAGCTGCTGCTCGATCCGGCCCGGGAAGAGCTCGGCCATCTTGTCGAGGCGATCATGCTCCGTGTGCCAGATCTTGCCCCACTGGGTCTCGCTGTCCCGGTCGCAGGCGCTCTTGGTGGCGTCGTCGTAGCAGTCCCACAGCGCCGGATTGGTGCTCTGGGAGTAGCCGTCATAGCCATCTTCCCCGTTGATGGTGAAGTTGGTGGCCTCCACGTAGGCGATGGGCACCCCCAGGCAGGCAAAGGGGGCATGATCGGACCAGCTGCCGGTCTCCCCTTCCGGGTAGCCGCTGTAGCTGGGGTGAATGGCGAACGGGGTGGCGGTCTGCTGGGAGATGGCCAGCAGGCGATCGCGCACCTTGGGATCGAAGCTGTAGCGGCTCGGGTCGGCGCAGTTGTACTCGGCCACGTCGGAGTGGGCCGAGTGGACATAGACGATGTCACCCCCGGCGATGGTGTCGTAGTTCACCATGGCCAGCAGCTTGGCGACGGCGTCGGTGTCGAGACTGGCGGCATAGGCTTTGGAGCCGTTGAGGCCGTTCTCCTCGGCGCCGAAGAAGGCGAAGCGCACCGTGTAGGGCAGGGTCTCTCCCTTGAGTGCCTCGGCGACAGCCAGCAGGGCGGCGACGCCAGCCCCGTTGTCGGTGGCACCTTCGGATCCTTTCTTCTCGCCGGTGCTGTCATAGTGGGCACCGATGAGGATCACCTTGTCGCTCTGACCCTTGAGCTCGGCGACGATGTTCTGGGAGGTGCGTTCGGTTCCGCCCCGGGTGTAGGTGAACGGCTGGTTCTGCACCTCGTAGCCCCAGCCGGCCAGGTGATCCTGGATCCAGGCGGCGGCGCGGGTTTCGGCCTCGGTGCCAGTGGGACGAGCGCCTATCCCTTCTGCGCCAGAGCTCAGTTGCACCAGAAATTCATGGGCTTGAGCCGCGGGGGCAGGGGGTTGGGAGTCGTTGTCAGAGGGGTTGCAACCGGCCAGCAGGGCAGGCAGGACGAGGGCCAACAGGGTTTTCTTCATGCTGCAATCCTTTGTTGTATATGGTTTTATTTTTCCGCGTCAGGATGAACCCGACGTCCGGCAGATTCTGTGAAGGGGGTGGCATTTGTCAACCTTGCCGGTGGATGTGGGCAGTCCCGGGGGATTTGTTGTGGGAAACACTTGCGCCTTGTGCCTATCTTGGGATAATTCGCTCCCCTGTTTTTGCGAACTGATGCAATAACGAGCGATCCATTTATGTCGGCTCTGTTCCAGAGCGATGCAATAACGAGCAATTTACTATGTCTGTGACCCAAGATGTGTTTAACGAAGACGGCAAGTTCATGCGCAAGATCCGCAGCTTCGTCCGTCGCGAAGGCCGCCTGACCAAAGGGCAGGAGAAGGCCCTGGAAGAGCTCTGGCCGGTCATGGGCATCGATTTCGCACCAGAGCCGCTCGACATGGTGGCCCTGTTTGGCCGCGAGGCACCCGTGGTGCTGGAGATCGGGTTCGGCATGGGCGCCTCCCTGGTGGAGATGGCCAAGAACGCCCCCGAGAAGAACTTCATCGGCATCGAGGTGCACTCTCCGGGTGTGGGCGCCTGCCTTGGCACCGCCCAGGAGGCGGGCGTCACCAACCTGCGCGTCATCTGCCACGATGCGGTGGAAGTGCTGGAGCACATGATCCCGAACGGTTCTCTCTCCTGTCTGCAGCTCTTCTTCCCTGACCCCTGGCACAAGAGCCGCCACCACAAGCGTCGCATCGTGCAGCCTGCCTTTGCCCAGGATATCCGCCAGAAGCTTGCCATCGGTGGCGTCTTCCACATGGCCACCGACTGGGAGAACTACGCCGAGCACATGCTGGAGGTGATGAGTGCCGCCGAGGGGTACGAGAACACCTCCGCCACCGGCAACTGGGTGCCCCGTCCCGACTGGCGCCCCCTGACCAAATTCGAGCAGCGTGGCCATCGTCTGGGCCACGGTGTCTGGGATCTGATTTTCAAACGAGTCAACTGAGTCAACGTATCAACTAAGGAGCTATCATGGCCAACCGTAGCCGCCGTCTGCGTAAAAAACTGCGCGTTGATGAATTCCAGGAAATGGGGTTCGACATCAGTTTCAACTTCCCGGTCGGCACCGCCGAAGAGACCATTGATGCCGTGGTCGATGCGCTGATCGACGAGGTGATTGAGCCTCGCAAGCTGGCCTTCGCCGGCTCGGGTCACCTGGCCTGGGAAGGGATGATCTGCACCCAGCAGCTCGGCAAGTGCACCGACGAAGACCGTTCCGCCGTTCAGACCTGGCTGCAAGGCAAAGGGCTGGAGGCCGTGGTGGTCACCGAGCTGTTCGATCTCTGGTACGGCGAGCCGGCCTGATATCTGACTGCCTCCCGGGCAGATAGAAAATCCCGCCGCCGGCGGGATTTTTGTCGGTGGGCTGGCCCCGCCTCGTTTCACGTCATGGAATAGCCAATGGTGTTGTCATCCGAATTACTGGCCGGCATCCTGGAAGAGGTGCGTCCGCTGCTCGGGCAGGGGAAGGTGGCCGATTACATTCCCGCCCTGGCCCAGGTGCCTGCCGACCGGCTGGGGATCGCGGTCTGTACCGTTGAAGGGGAACTGTTCACCGCAGGTGACGCTTTCGAGCCCTTCTCCATCCAGAGTATCTCCAAGGCCCTGAGCCTCACGCTGGCCTTGACCCTCTATCAGGAGGAGGAGATCTGGGCCCGGGTGGGCAAGGAGCCCTCCGGTCAGCCGTTCAACTCCCTCGTCCAGCTGGAGTTCGAGCAGGGCATTCCCCGCAACCCCTTCATCAACGCCGGTGCCCTGGTGGTGAGCGATCTGCTGGAAACCCGGCTCACCGCTCCTCGCCAACGCACTCTGGAGCTGGTGCGCCGCCTGTGCGGCAACCCGGCCATCATGGCGGATCAGGTGGTGGCGCGCTCCGAGTACCAGCACTCCGCCCGCAATGCCGCCATCGCCTATCTGATGAAGGCCTATGGCAACTTCGAGAACGAGGTGGACAAGGTATTGCAGAGCTACTTCAATGCCTGCGCCATCCGCATGAGCTGCGTCGATCTGGCACGAGCCTTCGTCTATCTGGCCAACCGGGGTGTCCCTCTTGGCGAGAGCACGCCCCTGCTGCCGGCCCGGACCACCAAGCAGGTCAATGCCCTGCTCGCCACCTGCGGCCTCTATGACGAGGCGGGCGACTTTGCCTACCGGGTCGGCATGCCGGGGAAATCCGGGGTGGGGGGCGGCATCATGGCGCTGATCCCGGGAGAGCTTTCCATCTGCGTCTGGTCACCCGAGCTCAACAAGGCGGGCAACTCCCTGGCCGGGACGGCGGCGCTGGAGCTGCTGGCCGAGCGCCTGGGCCGCTCCATTTTTTAACTCTCTTCACTATGCATCGAGACGACATCATGAAACGAATGACTGGACTGTGGCGAAGCTGCCTGACCGCCTTGCTGCTCTGGTGTGCCTGGCCCGCGCTGGCCGCCGAGCTGCCCCCGCTCTCCCTGGCGGATGCCAAGGGGAAGGAGGCGGTGATCCTGGATACCCGCCCGAGCTATTTCTATCAGGGCTGGCCCATGGACGGGGAGAAGCAGGGGGGCCATGTGGCCGGTGCCGAGCTGCTCTCCGCAGAATGGAAATACAGTGACGAGGAGTGGCCTGTGGCGCTTGCGAGCAAGGGGCTGAAGGCCGACAAACCCGTCGCCCTCTATGGCACCCCTCGCGAGGTGGCCGAGGTGGCCCGTCTGCTGCGCCAGCAGGGCATCAAGCAGCTGTTCGAGCTGCAGGGATGGAAAGAGGCGCCCCGGGAGCATCTGGCACGCTGGCAGCAGCTGGTCCATCCGCTCTGGCTGGCGGACTTGCAGGCAGGCAAACCGGTCATCGCCGCCCCCAAGGGGGAGTGGAAGGTGTTCGAGGTGGACTGGGGATCCCCCAAGGCCTATCTGCTGAGCCACATTCCGGGAGCCGGCTACATCGACACCAACCGGCTGGAAGGGGAGCCGCTGTGGAACAAGGTCTCTGACGAGGCGCTCAAGGCGCTGCTGCTGGAGAACGGCATTCGTCATGACACCACCGTCATCCTCTATGGCCGCAACACCATGGCGGCGGCCCGTGCGGCCCATCTGATGATGTATGCGGGGGTCGAGGATGTGCGGCTGCTGGATGGCGGGCTGGAGGCCTGGTTTGTGCAGCATCTGCGCACCGAGACCGGTCTGGCCAATACCTTCAAACCGGCCAGGGAGTTTGGCGTGGCCATCCCCGCCCGTCCCGAGTTCTACACCACCCTTGACCAGGCCAAGGCTCTGCTCAAGCAGCCGGACGGCGCCCTGGTCAGCGTGCGCACCTGGGACGAGTTCGTGGGCAATACCTCGGGCTACAGCTACATCAAGCCCAAGGGGGACATTCCCGGGGCCAGATGGGGTCATGGCGGGGTGGATGCCAACAGCATGAGCGACTTCCACAACCCGGACGGCACCATGAAGCCCGCCCGCGAGATCCTCGCCATGTGGGATGAGTGGAATATCGAGCCGACCCAGCAGGCCGCTTTCTACTGCGGCACCGGCTGGCGCGCCTCCGAGGCGTTCTTCTACGCCTGGTTGATGGACTGGAAGCGGATCAGCGTCTACGACGGCGGCTGGTTCGAGTGGAGCATGGATCCGGCCAACCCCACCGTCACCGGCGAGCGCAAGCCTGCCGAGTGATGTTTGCACCGATGGAAACCAGAGGCCGGACCCATGTCCGCAATGCTGTTCAGATAAGCACTTTTTTGACTGATTATTCATAAATTGGATTTGAGTTGAGGGGGCAAGGCTGTGTCCAGTCGATCTTCCTCCAGCCTTTATCCAGCGGGGCTTGCAATAGAAAGAGGGAGGCATCATGCCTCCCTCGCTTTTTTGTCCTGATACTACGTGGACTGGAACTCAAATTCTCTTAAGTGAACAGCATTGGACCCATGTCCGGCCTTTTTCATTGGTGCATCCTGGCATATCCCACTGTCAATTCGCTGTTCAGCCTCGCTGTTCTCATATTCTGGCGGCACTCATTCGGGGGAAGGCGCCTGAGCTAGGCTTCAAGAAACATCCTCGTCCTGAGGATGCCAGAGGGAGAAGAGGCGAGCGATGAAACGACTGACGATGATCCTGGTGTGTGCCCTGGGACTGGTGGCGTGCAGCTCCCAATACATCATGAGCACCAAGGATGGCAAGATGATTGCCACCGACAGCAAACCCAGGTTGGACGAGACCACAGGCATGTATCGCTATTACGATGAAGAGGGGCGGGAGGTGCATATCAACAAGGACGACATCACCCAGATCATGGAGCGTTGAGGCTCTCCTCAAGCAACAAGGGCTGCCCGCGGGCAGCCCTTGTTATTTTTGGCGCTCATGCCGTCTGGGGTACTTGACGGTTGACCTGGCCGGCAAACAGCTGGTGGAAGCGGGAGTGGGAGTTGGCCAGCAGGCTCACCGGCGAACCCTGCTCCACCACGGTGCCGGCCTCCATCACCACCACCTTGTCCACCGACAAGAGCGGCTCCAGATGGTGGGCGATCACCAGATAGCTGGCCTCCGGCCGGTAGCGGTAGAGCAGCTCCGCCATCTTGCGCATGCCGCCGTGATCGAGGTCCGAGGTGGCCTCGTCCAGCACGATGAGCGGTCGGCGCGACAGCAGGATGCGGGCGATCACCAGCAACTGGGTCTCGCCGGCGGAGAGTTGCAGCCTGTCGAGATCCTCATCCAGCCGCCCGGCGCAGCGCTCGGCGAGGCCCACCCGGGCAAGCGCCTGCTCAAGCATGGCGTCCTCATGCTCGGTCAGGGGCGCCAGGTTGGCACGCAGACTACCGAAGAAGGTGAGCGGGATCTGGGAGACGGTGTCGTAGAGATCACGCACCGCCTCCGGTGCAAGTCGTGACAGTGGCTGATTGCCGTAGAAGATCTCCCCCTGGGAGGCGGGATACATGGCCTGCAATACCCCCAGCAGGGAGCTTTTGCCTGCCCCGGTACGCCCGCACACACCCACCTTTTCACCTGGGGCCAGTTCGAAGTTCACCTTGTGCAGCGCCCACTGGCTGGTCTGGGGGTAGCGCAGCCCCAGGTTGTCGAAGCGCACTGCGGGGTGAGGGGTGGCGAGGGCCTCTCCCTCCTGGCGTTCGCTCTCTATTTCGCTGTATTCGCGCACCCGCTCTACCGCGTTCATCACCTGTTCCACTTCGGCAAAGGTGCGGATGAGGGAGTTGAGCATGGCGGAAGCGGTAAAGGCATAGGTGATGGCCACGGCCCCCAGCAGCGGGCTGTTGCCAAAGGCCACCATGAGTGCCACGGCCCCCACCAGGGCGGCGGAGAGCAGGGTCTGGTGCATGCCGAGCCAGCGGTTGATGGAGGTGGTGGTGTACCAGCTGCGCAGGTTGTTGTCATAGTGGTGCAGCACCTGGTCCAGCGCGAAACGCTCGGCCCCGGCCAGGCGCAGGGCGGGGGCGCCGCGGATGGTCTCGCTGATGCTGATGTAGAGCGGGGAGCGCAGCACCGAGGACTGGCGCCGCAGCTTGAGTTGCACCGCCCGGTAGCGGCGCTGCAACACATAGAGCGCCCATCCCACCAGGGGGGCGATGAGCAGCAGCAGGGGAATATTGATGCCGATCACCACCACCTGCAAGGCCACGGACACCAGCATGCCGAACAGTCCCACCAGCATGGAGAGCAGCATCTCCTGCGCCTCCCCCAGATCCCGGTCGAAGCGGTTGAGGATGCGCCCCTGGGGCACCTTGTCGAAGAAGGCCATGGGGGCGCGGCTGATGCGCCCCAGCATGCCGTCAAACAGGGTCCAGGCCAGCTTGAGGCCGAGTTTGTAGTTGATGACTCGCACCGCCATGATGCAGGCGAGGGAGCCCGCCCCCAGCAGCACATAGATGCCGAGCAGGGTCGTGACGTCGCTCACCTCGGCCTTGCCGCCGAGCCAGAGATCCGAGGCGATGCGCAGCCCCTCCTGGCCCAGGGTGAGCAGCAGGACGAGCAGGATGGCACCGGGGGCGGCGAGGCGCTGCCACATGAAGCTAAACAGTCCCCAGTCCACCTTGCCCTCCACCACTTTCTCCTCGCTGAACTGCTCCGCCTCCTGAGGGGGCACCGGCGGGGCGGGCTGGGGATGCTGGACAAGATCCGCCAACTGGTGGGCATCGAGCTCCACCAGGCGCCCCTGCTCGATGCGGATCACCCGATCGCACCTGGCCAGCACATCCGGGTCGTGGCTCACCAGGAGCCGGGTCGGCCCCGGCTTGAAGGCGAGCCCCTGCTCCAGTACCTGGGCCGCGACCATGGGGTCGAGCGCAGACAAGGGGTTGTCCAGCAGCAGGATATCGGCCCGGGCGTAGAGGGCGCGAGCCAGGGCGACCCGCTGCTGCTGGCCGCCGGAGAGGCGGGTGCCGAGCTCGCCCACCAGGGTTTGATCCCCGTGGCTGAGCAGCGCGAGATCGGCCGTGAGGGCGCAGGCGCCGAGCACCCAACGATAGCGCTCAGCGTGCCAAGGCTGGCCGAACAGGATGTTGTTGCGGATGGTGTCGTTCATCAGCCAGGGCTTGTGGCCCAGATGGGCAACCCGGCCGTGGCGACGGATGCTGCCGGCAAACTCGCTGTCAAAGCCGGCAACCAGATGCAGCAGGCAGCTCTTGCCCGCCCCGGTGGCCCCGGTGATCCCCACGAGCTCCCCCGGTGCGATGGCGAGGTTGGCTCCCTCGAGCACCGGTTTTTGCTGGTGCAGGGCACTGACGCCTTCCAGGTGGAGGGCCCCCGCCGGCAGGGCGGGATCATCGAGTTCCCGGTGCTGCTCCGGGCTGTTCAGGAACTCGCACAGCCGGTTGAAGCCGGTGTTGAAGTTGATCAGGGTGCGGATGAGGTAGGGCAGTCGCATCATGGGAATGCGCAGCACGGTAAACAGGGCGATGGTGGTGAACACCTGGGGCAGGGTGAGGGTGTTGCCCGACGCCAGGTAGGTGGTGAAGGTGGCCAGGGTCACCAGCAGGGGAGTGCTCAGCATCAGCCCTTCGTTGATGGCATCGAGCCTGAGCACCCGGCCCAGGACCCCCAGCTCCTGCTGGCGCTTGGTGTTGGCCGCCCGGGTGAAGAAGGGGCCAAGCCCGTTCTGGCGCACCAGCCGCAGCTTCTTGATGTATTCCGCCAGGATGCCGTTGCGCTCGTCCTGTTGACGCTTGAGCTGCTGCTCCTGCTGGTTCATGCGCCGTACCACCCGGGTGGAGATGAGCAGCAGCAAGGCCAGCACCGCGAAGCCCACCAGACCGGCACTGCCCACCTGCCACACCAGCAGGGCGATGGTGCCGATGAGTTGCAGCGCCATGGTGACCGGCATGGCGGGGTCAGCCAGGATCCAAGTGATATCCCACACGTCCCGGTTGATGAGGTTCTGAACCCGGCCGCCGGCCCTGTCGTCGAAGCTCTTGCCACCCTGCTTCATCACCTTGGCGAGCAGGGATTCGGCCAGCAGACGGCGGATGGGCACGTGCATCTTGAGGGCCAGTTGCAGGGAGTGCTCCGCCAGCATGCCGGCGGCGAGCACGGAGGCGAACAGGGCCAGGGCCAGCAGCAGCTTGTGGCCGGTGGTGGCATCGGTGCCGAGCTGGGTCATGCTGTGGTTGAGCAGCCAGGGGCTGGTCAGGGTGGCGAGCATGCCGAGCAGTTGCAGCAGGGTGAGCAGGCCAATCCGTCCCTTGTAATGGCGCCAGATAAAGGCGGTCAGGGGCCAGGGGCGCACCGGCTGGCGGGCAGTGAGCGCGAGGAAGGCGTCGGCGCGGCCGTCGCGCCTGTCTTCCGGCAGCAGGGGATAGAGATCGTCGAGACTGACCTGGGGCTGGGTCAGCCCCTTGCGCAGCAGCGGGCCGGTCCAGCGATAGAAGAGGCGACTCAGCCAGCCGGCCGAGATTTCCGGATGATCCAATGGGTGTCCTTGTTGTTTTGTGTTGCTTCCATGGGCGGGGCGGCTCATGGGCCGCCCTCGAACTTGTTGTCTTGCTGCGGGCGTGCGCCCGGCGGGATCAGCGATCCCGGTTCATGCGGATGAGACGGTCCAGGATCCGCTCGCCATCGACCCGCAGGCCGTTGTGTTCGTACTCGTTGGTGATCCAGGCGCGGCTGTTGCCAAGCCCCTTCAGGGTGTCGCGGCTGAAGTCAAACTCCACGAACATGTCCTCGGCATAGACGGCGCAGGCCACCGGCACAGTGTTGCGGGCCAGCTGCGCCGGATCGTAGAGGGGGCCCCAGTCCGCTTTCTGGGCCAGCAGGTGGGCGGCCTCCTTCAGGGGAATGAGCTCGCGGAACTGCTCGAACATCCAGGGGAAGATCATCTCGCCGGTGAAGGCGAAATCTTTGCCGGGCGCCCAGGCCAGGGCAGGAAACTCCCTTCTCACCCGCTCGGCCGCCCAGTTGCTGGCACTCCCTTCGCAATAGATGAGCTCGTGCAGGATGGCGAACACCGGGTTGGTGTTGAACGGCTGCATGGCCTGCACCTGATAGAGGAAGGCGGGGTTGAGGCGTTCGCCGATGAAGGCGTCTTCCAGCAGGTAGTAAAGTGCCTCGAAGGCGCCGCTGGCCCCCAGATCCAGCCCCTGCTGCTGCAACTGCTCCACCGTCAGGCGCTGGCCGTTGGGCAGGCGCACGTCGTGGTGGTGCAGGTGGTTGGCCAGCCGGTTGGCCAGGGCCTGGGCATGGGGGAAGCGGGTGAAGAAGGCGCGGTTCTTGTCCGCCACCCGCTGGTAGGTGGCGCGGTAGACCTCATCCGCACTGCGCACGATGGGTGCCACCCCGCCGGTGAGGTAGACCTCGTGCAGGCTCCGCGGGAACAACGAGAGGTAGGTGAGGCTGCAAAAGCCACCGAAACTCTGGCCGAGCAGGCTCCAGGGGCGCCCCGGGCTCAGCACCTCGCGAACGTACTCGGCGTCGCGCACTATGCTGTCGGCGCGAAAATGGCCGAGGTAGTCCGCCTGCTCACTTGGGGTCATCCCCGCCAGGGCGTCAGCACTGATGGGGGTGGAGTGGCCGGTGCCGCGCTGATCGAGCAGCAGCACCCGAAACTCCTGCAGGGCCCGCTTGATCCAGCCGCCATCGGCGGTCGGGCGAGGTGCGCCAAACCCCGGGCCCCCCTGCAGATAGAGCAGCCAGGGCAGGTCATCATCCAGCTTGTCCTTGCGGCAGAGGGTGCGGCCAAACAGGGTGAGGGTCGCCTCCTCGTCGGGATGCTGGTGGTCGAGGGGCACGGTAAAAAAGTGTGGCTCGCAATGGATGCCATCCAGCACATAGTGCAAGGGGCTGCTCATCTGGGGTCTCCCTGAGGGTAGGAAAATCGTCGGCCTCATCATAGCCCTGGCGCAGGAGCGGGTCACGCCAGTTTTCCAGATTGTTAACAGAGATGGAGTCTGAGGTCGGTGCCGTACAAGGTGTGGTTTCGCCGCGGTTGACGGCGGGCTGCAACTGGACAAAGATGAGCCGCCTGCCGGGACGGGCAGGGATAGGTCAGCACCCCGGGTGCAGGAAACTGGATGGAGTTGGCTCGATGAAGCCGAGATGGATACGTGTTCGCAAGAGACGCACACAGAGGGATCCGGAGGGGGTGCTGCAGGTGGGTTTGCTGGTGTTCAGCGCCACCTGTGGTGCCACTCTGTTGCTGGCGGCCTGCAACGGCGGTTAGCTGAGTGAAACAGACCCGCTTGTCATGAGCGGGTTTTTTCATGCCGGAGCAGAAGGTCGGGACCTGCCTGTAGCCCTTTGCTGACGCGGGTTTGCGGTATGCAGAGTACGGCTGCTATGGTCAATTTACGACCGGATCCACAGAGGGAGGCGATCATGAACAGTCGTGAAAAAGTCCTGGCTCATTTGGCCACAGATCACCGGGTTGCAGGATTGACCGCCGGCGAGGCACTGGCTGGCATGAGCCACTCGATGAGTTCGCTCCTGCTGCAACAGGATCAGCACTTCTTCCGCCGCCATGCGGACGACCCTTGCCACGAAGTCGCCCGGGCCTGCTCGGCCGGACACGTATGGCATGGGGACGAAAACCACTACTAGCCCCGGCATGTGAGTAAATGACAGATGCAAAAAGGCCCGCTCATCTGAGCGGGCCTTTCGAATTTGGCTCCTCCTACTGGACTTGAACCAGTGACATACGGATTAACAGTCCGCCGTTCTACCGACTGAACTAAGGAGGAATAGTTGGTGCCCAGAGACGGAATCGAACCGCCGACACGGGGATTTTCAATCCCCTGCTCTACCGACTGAGCTATCTGGGCAACGGCGCGCATTAAACCCTTTCTGGACTGGGGTGTCAACCTTGCAGCCCCAGTTTCTGGCATGTTTTTGCATAGGGTGAACCAAGTGGCGAGATAGTGTGCAAGGAGCCCCTGACTCCACACCGGGATCCGGTTGTCGGCAGGTTCTGCTATCGAGGTTTTTTCCCTTTATAGAATTACCTTTTCGCTCTCTCACCCATCCCGAGCTTCCAACAAGTGAGCCCATTTTTTGTCAAAAAACGGATGAACTAACGTGCATGTTTTTTGTGCGCTGAAAAGTTACCAGAAATTGACCAGACAGAGTTTGGTGCGTCGATACCGAAGGACCTCCGGTCGCTCAACTTCCGTATCTGCGTTTGAAGAAGAGTGATAACCCCCTACAGCAAGAGCTGTAGGGGAAGTAAATACTTGTGCTCAATGTAGTCTTTTAGCTCATAAAGTGAGCAGGGCATCGGGGGGGACGGAAAAAAATAAAAATATTTTTCTGTCAAAAAATTGGACTCTATTGAGTTGTGATTTTCTGATTCTTTAGAGGGGGGCAAAAACTGATTTCGACTCTCCGGCTATAGGGGGATTTTGTAAAGCACAAAACATACCATGTGCAGGGAAGTCTGTTTTTATAAGGCATTATCGGATGGTTACGCTCTGGAGCTGGTCTTCCATTTGTAACGGTTCACCCAGACCAGTTGACAGGTAAAAAATGAGACGATCGTCCGGTGATCCACTATTGCCTCTTGCGTGA
>NZ_JAPDBZ010000070.1:0-20387 GCF_027705505.1 Aeromonas sp. QDB56 | reverse complement strand
GATCTCGCACCTCGATAACTGTACGTAAGATCAGTATAGTTCGTGGTAACTGACTGCTAATCATGGGTAATCAGGTATGATTTTAAAAGGGAGCTTCGGCTCCCTTTGTTTTATGCCAACGCCTCCCTACCTCCCTCGCCAGATGAATACTATGTTGATATGAGGGATAAGGAGATCCACCATGCGTGCTACTTTCATCTTGCTGATTGTCAGCAGCAGTGCCACGGCATTAGACAGGCCAGTCGACAATGCCTGGTTGACGCCGCCTCCCCAGCACGAGGCGCCAGCCAAGCAGACCTGGCAATCCACCCTGGATACCAACGATCTGCTCAAACAGCCCAAGCCGCTCTCCCTGGGGGTGGATATCACCACCGACAGCAACGGTAATCGGCAGATCACCCCCTATCAGAAACTGAACCTCACGGCAGAGAAGAGCGTCAGCCTCTCCTTCGAAAAGCAAAAGCCCAGGATCAAGTTCAACGCTGGCGGCATCAACACCTCGGTCAAGCTTCGCGGGGATGGCGTCAAGATGCAGTTCAACCCCAGTGACAAGACCATTCCCCTGCAAATTGAGCTGAAGATCACCGACGACGAGTCCATGATGCGTCTGGACTACCGCTTCTGATGGCCCAGACACAAAAAAACCGGACGTCACCGTCCGGTTTTTTCATGCCCTGTTCCCGATGCTGCTTCAGGACTTGGGAGACAACTTGGAGACCCAGAACTTGTTGTAGACGTGCACCGTGATCTCTTCGCGATCGTGATAGAGCTGTTTGGCCTGAATGATGAAGCCGCTGTCGATCTCGGCCAGCAGTCCGCGCAACACCTCGATGTTGTGCACCGCCTCGGCGTAGCGCTTCTTCATCGGCAGCTTGAGGTTGAACATGGCTTCCTGACAGTCGTTCTCCCTGAACCAGTCGGCCACCATGTGGGTCACTCGCGCCGGTTTGTCCACCATGTCGCACACCAGCCAGTAGGTATTCTTCTTGCTCGGCCGCCACACGAAACCATCGTCACGGATGTGCTTCACCTGACCTGTGTCCATCAGGGATTGGGCCATCATGCCGTTGTCCACCGCCGTCACCATCATGCCGCGACGCACCAGCTGATAGGTCCAGCCACCCGGGCAGGCACCAAGATCCACGGCCTTCAGGCCGGAGCACAGGCGCAAGTCCCACTCTTCCTTCGGCACGAAGACGTAGAACGCCTCTTCCAGCTTGAGGCTGGAGCGGCTCGGGGCATCGGCCGGGAATCGCAGGCGCGGGATCCCCATGTGGAAGGCAGAGTTGTTGAAGGAGTAGGAGTACCCCAGCATCAGGTGGTCGTTGGCCAGGAAGAAGGCGTGGAACACGGGACGGTTCGGGGTCTCCTTCTTGGTCAGGATCTCGTTGCTGCGCAGCGCCTGGCGAAGCGGCACGGTGAACTTGCGGCAGAAGGCGGAGAGCTCCTTCGCCTCGTTGGTGTCGGCCGTCTCCACCCGCAGATCCCCGCAAATGGCGTAGCCACTCGCCGCCTCCAGGATGGGAGAGACCCGATCGCTTATTTCCAGATCTTTCAGCTCGTGGGTCACCACCAGCATCTGGCGAATGAAGATGAGCTCGCGGAACGGCAGCTTGCGCGCCAGCAGATCGGCCTGCTCCTCGTCATACAACTCGAAGATCACATAGCCGCTGTCGTCCTTGACCCGGGCAAAGCCGTAGCACTGCATGTTGCCGGCACGCTCGGTGATCTCTGCCGCCGCCTCTTTCTCAAAACCCGGGCGGCAATAAAGCAGCAGATTATTCATTCTTTCCTCCAAGACGACAGCCGACCCACATCAGAGCCGCCCATCCCAACATAAAACAGAGGCCACCGGCCGGGGTGATGAGCCCCAGCCCCTTGCTGCCAAGCAGCACCATGGCGTAAATACTGCCGGAGAATCCCAGGATCCCCAGCACAAAGACGGCGCCCGCGAAGGTGATCACCTTGCCGCGCACGCCGCACAACCCCAGCACCAGCAGGGCCAGGGCGTGGAAAAACTGGTATTGCACGGCGGTGTTGAACGCCGCCAGCAACGAAGGGGCGATGCCGGTCGCCGCCAGCCCATGAGCGCCGTAGGCCCCGAGCATGGTGGCCGTCAGGCCGAAGAAACCTGCCAGCACCAGCCAATGTCGTTGGATCTGCATCTTCTCTCCTTGCACGCTTCTTCTCTCGACCCGCTCGAGATGGTCAGGAGCGGCCCACCGCCGCGATAAAACCCTTGATCCGCTCCGCACCCAGGCGCAGGTTCTCCTGCTCACTCATGCCGCTCGCCTTTCTCGGTTTGAAACCATGATCCCCGTCGGTCAGCCAGTGGACCGATACGGCGGGTGAGAAGGGGAAATCGGCCAGCTCGGCGCGGGAACCGAAGGTATCGCGCTCCCCCTGCAGCAGCAGCGTGGGCGTCGTGATCTGCTTGAGCACCTCGCCCCGCCATGCGTCGGGCTTGGCCGGGGGGTGGAAAGGATACCCGAGAACGATCAATCCTGCAGCATTCATCTTGTCGCCCCCCTCGCAAAATAGCTCGGCCGCCATCCTTCCCCCCATGGACTTGCCCGCCAGAAACAGCCGGGGATGGGCAAACTGGCGCACCATCTCGCGCCAGTGAGCCAGCAGCACGGATTGTCTGTCCGGCGGCCTGCGTTTGCCGTCCTGAGCCCGTTTGGTCATGTAGGGGAAGTTGAAGCGCACCACCTCGATCTCCGGCCCCGCCAGCAGTCGCGACAACTCGGCCAGGAAGCTGTGCTCCATGCCCGCCCCCGCGCCGTGGGCCAGCAGAATGCGAACGGGGGCGTCACTCGCCCCCTCTCTTGTCAGGTCAGTCACCAGGTCAACTCCTCAGGCATCGGCAAGGCGGGCACGCCTGCGGGCCTCTTCCTGCTCCACCAGTTCCAGCATCCAGTCACGGAAGGCCACTATCTTGCCCTGATCGGACTGCTGCTCCTGACACACCAGATAGAAAGCGTTCTTGCTCACCAGCACCTGCTCGAACGGGCAGATGAGACGACCCGCCTCGATCTCCGGCTGGGCCAGCACGCTGTGGCCGAGCGCCACCCCCTGACCGTGGATCGCCGCCTGGATCACCATGGTGGAGTGGCTGAAGATGGGCCCCTGATTGACATTGGGGGCATCGATGTCGAGCTGGCGGAACCAGGCCTTCCAGTCGCGCCGGGAGGTGTCGTGCAGCAGGGTGTGACGGATCAGATCGTCCGGGGTGCGCAGGGGCTTGGGGCCGGTCAGCAACAGGGGCGAGCAGACCGGGATCAGGTACTCGGTGTGCAGCTTGTCCGAACGAAGACCCGGCCAGTTGCCGCGGCCGTAGTAGATGGCCACGTCCACGTCGTCGGTCAGCGACCCCTCGTCCATGTCCACCGCCTTGATCCGCACATCGATGTCCGGGTGGCGTTCGCTGAACTTGACCAGGCGGGGCACCAGCCACTGGATGGCGAAGCTCGGCTGCAGGGAGACGGTGAGCGCCCCCTTGGCGCTGCGGGCCAGCAGCTTGTCGGTCGCCTCGGAGATGGAGGCGAAGATGTCCTTGATGTCGAGGAAGTAGCTCTGCCCCTCCTCGGTCAGTAGCAGGGAGCGATTCTTGCGGCGAAACAGCTTGATGCCGAGATACTCCTCCAGCGCCTTGATCTGGTGGCTGATGGCTGCCTGGGTCACGAACAGCTCTTCTGCTGCGCGGGTAAAGCTCAAGTGACGAGCCGCGGCTTCAAACGCTTTCAGTGCATTGAGCGGAGGTAAACGACGAGACATGGAATCGGCCGACGATGAATTTTTCTAATGGGGCGCATTATAAATTGTCGGTTGCGGGTCGACCAGTGAATAAACATAATTCGCCACGCAATTCGTTGTCATATGGCTCACACCTTCTCTTCCATGTTGGTTTACATGTGGTTTTTGTGAGTGAGTCGACAGTGATTGTGGTGTTGTGTTTCTTCCTCTGCGGGAAGAAGGGCTAAATCAGGTCGATTTAACCCAGTCTGTCATCTGAATGTGTTTGGCGCCTCCGGTTGGATGGCGCCTTTTTTCTTATCCTCCCCTACACCCGGAACTGGCCCACCAGTTGCTGCTGCTTGTCCGCCAGTTGCGACAGCTCGCGCCCGTTGTCAGCGGAGGTCGCCGCTTCCGCCCGAATGGTATGGCTCACATCGCGAATGTTGCTGACGTTGCGATTGATCTCGTCCGCCACTCCGCTCTGCTCCTGCGCGGCCCTCGCGATCTGCTCGTTCATCTGGTGGATGGTGCCGACAGCCTGGATGATCTGCTCCAGCACGCTGACCGACTGCTCCACCTTGGTGAGGGTCAGATCCGCCTGGTGATGACCGGTCAGGATCGCCTTCACCACCGCCTCCGTCCCCGACTGCAACTGGCCGATGAGGTTCTGGATCTCGACGATGGCGTTCTGGGTTCGGCCCGCCAGGTTGCGCACCTCGTCGGCGACCACCGCAAAACCGCGCCCCTGCTCACCGGCTCGGGCCGCCTCGATGGCCGCGTTCAGGGCAAGCAGGTTGGTCTGCTCGGCAATCCCCTGGATCACCACCAGGATGTCGTTGATGTTGTCGCTGTTGGCGGAGAGGTGTTCCACCACTGGTTTGGCGTCGCTTATCACCGTCATCAGTCTGGACATGGCCTCCTGGGTCTGCGCCACCACGGACTTTCCCTCCTGAGCCGCCGTGTCGGCCTCATCGGCCGCCGCCACCGCCGCATTGGCATTGCCGGCGACCTGCAGGGCGGTAGCGCTCAACTCTTCAAACGCGGTCGCCACCAGATCCACCTCCTGATACTGGGACTGCATGCCGGCGCTGGTACGGGCTGCCCCTTGCGCCGCCAGGGCCGCACTGGCCCGAGTGCCCGCAACGGTGTCGATCACCTGGCTGATGGTGGATTGCAGTTTGTCCAGGAAGTTGTTGAACCACTTGGCCAGCTCGCCTATCTCGTCATCCCTGCGCAGATCGATGCGCTGGGTGAGATCCCCCTCCCCGCTGGCGATGTCCTTGAGGCGTGCCACCACGGCACGGATGGGCGCCACGATGCGCTGGGCCATCAGCCAGATGCAGAGCAGGGCGAGCGCCGAAATCCCGCCACCTATCGTGAGCTGGGTGGCCACGATGCGCTGGGCCTGATCCTCAAGCTCCCCTTGCAGTTGCAGGGCCGAGGCGAGCACCACGGCGCGGGGCAGCTCGATATAGGTGCCCCACTTGCGATCCGTACCGCGCATGCTGACCGGCACGAAGGTCTGCAACAGTGCGCCATCCGGGCTCCAGCGCGTCACCACATCTCCCTTGGTCAGCCACCCCTTGAGATCCTGCGCCAGCCCTTGCTGCTCCAGCAGATTGCCAAGGGCGACGGGGAACCCTTCCACGCCGGCCACCCGCCCTTCACTGCTGAGCAGAAGCATCTTGCCCTGCCCCTTGTAGAGGGTCCGGCCCATCTCTTCCACCAGGCTCTGCAGGGTCCCCAGGGAGATGTCGACCCCCACCATGCCAAGCAGGGAGCCCTGGTCCAGCAGCGGCACGGTTACCGAGGTCATCAACACCTGCTGGGTCCCCACCTCGTCCACATAGGGTTCGAGCAGACAGAGCGCCTTGCTGCGGATGCTGCAACTGTACCAGTCGTTCTCAAGGCCGCCGTGTCCGGAGGGCTTGTCGTTGGCCAGTATCGCCTCGTCCATCACCTCCAGGGTCACCTTGCCATCGACCCTGGCCCAATAGCTGGAGAAACGCCCCTTGTCGTTGGCCCCGAGCGCCGTCGACCCCTGATAGTTGTCATCCTCCCCGTCGAGCTGGTTGGGTTCGAATACCGCATAGACACCGAGCAGGTTCGCTGACGACTCCGCCGCATCCTGCAACTGCTGGTTGACGGCATTGCGCAGCGCCTCGGAGTGAACGAAGTTGTCGGCCGCGTTCTTGCGCTGGAACAAGATACCCTCGGCAAGCAGGGTCGCCCTGAAGTAAGCCTCATCGAGGTAGCTGGTCACCCGGGCTGCCTGGGTCGCTCCCATGGCCTGCATCCAGTTTTCTGCCGCGTGCTGCCCCTCCAGGGTGGTGGAGGTGAGCACCTGCTCCTGCATGCGGGCCGCGTTGAAAAGAGAAGAAGCCACCAGCGCGACGGCACTGGCCAGCAGACAGCAACCGGCGATCAGGGTGATCCGTCCCTGAACAGAAAGAGAACTCATGCCACTATTTCCTAACGTCTACAGATGTGAACACTGTATCGGTTTTGGATACAAAAACTTAACTAAATCAGCAGAAATCCAGGCTTAATTGATTGATTTCACCCGCTCCGGGCAAACCAACGACCAGACCGAGCAGGCGAATGGGCTTTCCTTGAGCCCGTTGCAGTCCCTCGTGCAGCAGATCGTGGAAGCGGGCCGCCTGATAACTCCCCTTGCGATAAACGGTGGTCTGGTGAAAATCGGCAAACTTCAGCTTGATCCCCTGCCCCATCAGCATCTCCGCAGGGCAGGCCTTGGCAAAACGCTGCTCCAGCTCGGGAATGAGCCGGCTAAGCACCTGCCAGCAGGCGTCCTCGTCCAGCACGTCGCTGGCGAGCGTCGTCTCCACACCGATGCTCTTGCGCACCCGCCTGGCCTGCACCGGCTGATCGTCATGCCCCCAGATGCGGCCGGCCAGCATCTCCCCGAGCTTGCCGAAACGGGCGATCAGCTCCTCGTTGCCGAGCTGGCGGGCATCTTCGCACGAATACAGCCCGAGGGACTCCAGCCGCTCTGCCGTCTTGCGGCCGATGCCGGGCAACTTGCCAAGAGGGAGCTGACGCACGAACTCGTCCACCTCCTGGGGGCGGATGACGAACAGGCCGTCAGGCTTGCGCTGCTCCGAGGCGAGCTTGGCCAGAAACTTGTTCGGCGCCACACCGGCCGAGGCAGTCAACCCAAGCTCGGCGCTGATGGCGGCGCGGATCTCCGCCGCCATCATGGTGGCGCTGCCACCGCAGCGGGGACTCTGGGTCACGTCGAGATAGGCTTCATCGAGGGAGAGCGGCTCCACCTGCTCGGTGTAGCGCAGGAAGATGGCGCGCAACTGGCGCGAAGTTTCTTTGTAGACGGCCATCCGCCCGGGGATCAGCACCAATGGCGGACAAAGCTTTCTGGCCAGGGCGCTCGGCATGGCGGAGCGCACCCCGAAGCGGCGCGCCACGTAGTTGCAGGTGGAGATGACCCCGCGTCGGTCGGCGGCGCCACCAATGGCGAGCGGCACCTCCCTGAGGGCCGGGTTGTCCCGCATCTCCACCGCGGCGAAGAAGCAGTCCATGTCGATGTGAATGATCTTGCGCATGGCCGTGTCTGTTGCTATGTCGACAGCCTCCCGAACAGATCATAGGGATAGACCCTGGGCATCCGGCGAGGAGACATGTCGAACGCCAAAAATACTGTATGGATAACCAGTTGGACGTTCCATGCTACCCCAAGCCTGTCATTTCTGCCAGTCTGCGCGCGGGCGCGGCGGCATAGACTCTCAAGGCCACATCCACACGAGACTCAAGGAGGAGAAGCATGAGCATCATCCGGGCGGGGCTCTGCCTGCTGCTGTTGCCGCTAGCGACCATGGCCAAGGATCACCCGACAGCCGAATGCAGCTGGCTGTACAAGCGCATCGAGATACTGGAAACCGCCATCAGGCAGGGAGATGAACTGGGCACCAGGGAAGAGCTGGCAAAGCGAAAGAAAGAGTTCAAGGCAAAGGCATGCAGCCAATATGACTACTGACCCCATGCCACATATAAAAACGAGCCGACCCAGGGGTCGGCTCGTTTCGTTGCAAGGCTGCCTTCAGAGCGATATCCACCGTTAGATGATGCGGTTGTCCACCAGCATCTTGCGACGGGCCTCTTCTTTGGCCATCTTCTTCTTGCGGTTGTCACAAGGCTCGGGGCAGTCGCACTCCTTCTCGATCCCGATGGAACCCAGGCCGCCACAGGAGCCGGAGATGGACTTGCGCTGGAAAATGTAGCCGATGGCCATGGCCACCACGACCATCAGAAACACCCCGAAGGTGATCAGAAAGATCTGCATGTAGTTACCCCTTACTTCTTGACCAGATATGGTTTGAAGGCATCCGAATAGGCCTCTTCGAACCCGTCATCCGTCTTGGTGATGGTGAAGATGGCCAGCCCCCGTTCCTTGGCATAGGCCAGGCTCTTCTCCGGCCCCATGACCATGAACACGGTCGCCAACCCGTCTGCAGTCATGCAGGAGGGGTGGATGACGGTCACCGACACCAGGCGGTGCTGGATGGGCTTGCCCGTCAGCGGATCCATGGTGTGGGAGAAGCGCTTGCCGTCCAGCTCGTAATAGTTGCGGTACTCGCCCGAGGTGGCCACCCCGTTGTCACCGGGCAGGATCACCTCCTGTACGGAACCGGCATTGACGGTCGGCTTCTCGATGGCGACACGCCAGGGATGCCCCTTGCCGTTGACACCATTGATGCGCAGCTCGCCGCCGATCTCCACCAGATAGTTGCGCGCCCCCTGGGACTCCAGGTACTCGGCCACCTTGTCCACGCCAAACCCCTTGGCAATGGCGGAGAGATCCACGTAGAGGTCCGGGATGTCCTTTTGCAGGGTATCGGCATCGGCAGAGGTTATCACATGCAGATTGCCAAGGCCCGTCTTCTGCCGGGTCTGGGCGATCAGCTCGTCGGACGGCACCTTGGTCGGTCTGGCATCCGGCCCAAAGCCCCACAGATTGACCAGAGGACCGACGGTGACATCCAGCGCCCCGCGGCTCTCGCGGCCAATGTGAATGGCCTCGGTCACCACCCGCGCGGTATCGCGGGAAACCACCACAGGGGTATTGCTCTTGTGCTGGTTGAAGCGTGACAGCTCGGAATCCGGGCGATAGGTCGACATCTGATCGTTGACCCGCTCCAGCAAGACGTCGACCTCGGCTTGCAGCCTGGCGGCATCCTGAACAGCGCTATCTGCCACCTTGATGGAGTAGTAGGTACCCATGGTGCTGCCGGTGATGTGGATCTCCGGCTTCGATTGGACCGTTTCCTGACCGCACCCAGTCAAGAAAAAGGCTAGCCCGAAGGCTAGCCAGGTCTTTACAACGCTGCGCATGGATTAACCACCGAAGTCATCCAGCAGGATGTTCTCGTCTTCAACACCGAGGTTTTTCAGCATGTTGATGACGGCGGCGTTCATCACGGGAGGCCCGCACATGTAGAACTCGCAATCCTCAGGCGCCTCGTGGTTCTTGAGGTAGTTCTCGAACAACACGTTGTGGATGAAGCCGGTGTAGCCATCCCAGTTGTCTTCCGGTTGCGGATCGGACAGGGCGACGTGCCACTGGAAGTTGTCGTTCTCGGCCTGCAGCATGTCGAAGTCTTCGACATAGAACATCTCGCGCTTGGAACGGGCACCGTACCAGAAGCTCATCTTGCGCTTGGTCTTCAGACGGCGCAGCTGGTCGAAGATGTGGGAGCGCATCGGCGCCATACCCGCACCACCACCGACGAACACCATTTCGGCGTCGGTGTCCTTGGCAAAGAACTCGCCGAACGGACCGGAGATGGTCACCTTGTCACCGGCCTTCAGGCTGAAGATGTAGGAAGACATCTGGCCGGGAGGGGCAGTCCAGTTGCTGGGCGGCGGGGTTGCGATCCGCACGTTCAGCATGATGATGCCGAACTCTTCCGGATAGTTCGCCATGGAGTAGGCACGGATGATCGGCTCGTTGACCTTGGACTCCAGCTCGAAGATCTTGAAGCGATCCCAGTCGCCACGATACTCCTCGGGAATATCGAAGTTCTTGTACTGCACGTGGTGGGCAGGCGCTTCGATCTGGATATAACCACCGGCGCGGAACGGCACGCTCTCACCATCCGGGATCTGCAGCTTGAGCTCCTTGATGAAGGTGGCCTTGTTGTCATTGGAGATGACGGTACAGTCCCACTTCTTCACGCCGAAGATCTCTTCCGGCAGCTCGATGTCCATGTCGGAGCGGACGGTGACCTGGCAGGCCAGACGCTCGCCATGACGGGCTTCGCCCTTGCTGATGTGATCCAGCTCGGTCGGCAGGATGTCGCCGCCGCCGGATTTCACACGCACCTTGCACTGACCACAGGAGCCGCCGCCGCCACAGGCGGAGGAGACGAAGATACCACTGCCGGCGAGCACGCCAAGCAGCTTGCCACCCGCCGGGCTGGTCACAGCCTTGGCCGGGTCGCCGTTGATGCTGATTGTCACGTCACCGGCGGTCACCAGCTTGGACTTGGCGAACAGAATGACTGCCACCAAGGCCAGCAGGATCACGGTGAACATGACCACACCCAGAATAATTTCCATCTATATTTCCTTTCCGATTACAGGGAAATACCAGAGAAGGACATGAAGCCCAGCGCCATCAGACCCGCGGTGATGAAGGTGATGCCAAGGCCACGCAGGCCTTCCGGAACATCGGAATATTTCATCTTCTCGCGGATCCCTGCCATCGCGACGATGGCCAGCATCCAGCCTGCACCCGAACCCACGCCATAGACCACGGACTCAACGAAGTTGTAGTCACGCTGCACCATGAAGGAGACGCCGCCGAAGATGGCGCAGTTCACGGTGATGAGCGGCAGGAAGATACCGAGGGCGTTGTAGAGGGCCGGGAAGTACTTGTCCAGGGCCATCTCCAGGATCTGTACCAGGGCCGCGATCACCCCGATGAAGGTGATGAAGCTCAGGAAACTCAGATCCAGACCGGATACCAGGGCACCGTCTTTAAGCACGTAGTTGTAGATCAGGTTGTTGGCCGGGACGGCAACGGTCTGAACCACGATAACGGCAATCCCCAGGCCCATGGCGGTCTTGACCTTCTTGGACACCGCCAGGAAGGTACACATCCCCAAGAAGAAGGAGAGCGCCAGGTTCTCGATGAAGATCGAGCGAATCAACAGACTGATATAGTGTTCCATACCTTAATCCTTCGCCTCCACCTGCTTGGGATCCTTGGTGCGCACGCCCCAGATGATCAGACCAATGATGAAGAACGCACTCGGCGGCAGCAGCAGCAGGCCGTTGGGCACATACCAGCCACCATTGTTCACCAGCGGCAGCAGCTCGATGCCGAACCAGGTGCCGGAACCCAGGATCTCGCGCACGGTGGCCACGGTCAGCAGCACGGCGCCATAACCCAGACCGTTGCCGATACCGTCCAGGAAGGAGGGCAGCGGGGCACTCTTCATGGCGTAGGCTTCGGCACGACCCATCACGATACAGTTGGTGATGATGAGGCCGACGAACACCGACAGTTGCTTGGAGATGTCATAGGCATACGCCTTGAGCACCTGGTCAACCACGATAACCAGCGAGGCAATCACCGCCATCTGGGCGATGATCCGCACGCTGTTCGGGATCTGGTTGCGGATCAGGGAGATGAACAGGTTGGAGAAGGCGGTGACCGCGGTAACGGCCAGCGTCATCACGAACGCCGTCTTCATCTGGCTGGTAACGGCCAGCGCGGAACAGACACCCAGCACCTGCAGTGCGATGGGGTTGTTGCCGAGCACAGGCGTCAACAGCAACTTTTTCATTTCGCTCTTGTCAGCCATTGTTGATTTCTCCTGCACGTACCTTGGCCAGGAAGGGACCGAAGCCCTTGGGGCCCATCCAGAAGTCGAAGGTGTGCTGTACACCATTACCGGTCAGGGTTGCACCAGACAGGCCGTCGATTTCATGCTCGGAACCAGCCGGAGCATGGCCCTTGATCACCCGCAGCGCAGGCTGACCGTTCTGGTCGAACAGCTTCTTGCCGACGAACAGTTCGCGCCAGGCCGGGTTCTCGATCTCGCCACCCAGACCCGGGGTTTCACCGTGGTCATAGTAGGTGATGCCCTTGATGGTCTGACCGTCGGCCGCGACCGCTACGAAGGCATACATGGTGGACCACAGACCCTGGCCGTAGATCGGCAGGATGATGTTGTCGACCTTGCCTTCGGCATCTTTCGCGAAGAACACGGGAACCAGCTTGGAGATCTGACGCAGGCCGGCCTTGTCGTCGGCCGGGGCCAGACGGATGCTCTTGGCCGGATCCTTGGCGGCAACCTTGGTGTCGAAGTTGTCGGCGTCGCCGTCAACGAACTCACCGCTGGTCAGATCCACCAGACGCGCTTCAATCTTGTCGCCATAGAGCTGGGCCAGATCACGCTTGGCCACGGCGCTGATGTCGACGCCGGCGACGGACAGGATGTTGCTTTGCTTGTCCAGTGCCTTGTTTTCCAGCTGGGCCGGACGCAGACCCACGGCAGCCACGGAGACCACGATGGAGCAGACCAGACACAGACCGGTCACTACGGCGAGAGTGCCGGTAGTAGAGTCTTTATTAAACGCCACGTGCGATCCTCCGCTTGATGTTCGCCTGTGCCACGAAATGGTCAAACAAGGGGGCAAACAGGTTGGCGAACAGAATGGCCAGCATCATGCCTTCCGGGAATGCAGGGTTAACTACCCGGATCAGCACCACCATCACGCCGATCAGGGCGCCATACCACCACTTGCCCTTGTTGGTGAAGGCAGCGGAGACGGGGTCGGTCGCCATGAAGGCCATGCCGAACGCGAAGCCACCCAGCACCAGGTGCCAGTGCCACGGCATGCTGAACATGGGGTTGGTATCGGAACCGATGACGTTGAACAGCAGGGAGGTCGCGACCATGCCCACCATGACGCCGGCGATGATGCGCCAGGAGGCGATGCGCATGTAGACGATCATGGCTGCGCCGATGAGGATCATCAGGGTGGAAACTTCACCGATGGAACCGGGCAGGTTGCCAAGGAAGGCGTCCATCCAGCTGATGGCTTCACCGGTGGCACCGTTGATCAGCGCCATCTGGCCGCCCTGGGCCCACTGGCTCAGTGCGGTTGCGCCGGAGAAGCCGTCAACGGCAACCCAGACCGCATCACCGGAGATTTGACCCGGGTAGGCGAAGAACAGGAAGGCACGACCCGCCAGCGCCGGGTTCAGGAAGTTTTTGCCGGTACCACCGAACACTTCCTTGGCCAGCACCACACCGAAGGTGATACCCAGGGCAGCTTGCCACAGGGGCAGCTCGGGCGGCACGATCAGGGCAAACAGGATGGAGGTCACGAAGAAGCCTTCGTTGATCTCGTGCTTGCGCACCATGGCGAACAACACTTCCCAGAATCCACCGACGATGAAGACGGTGATGTAGATCGGGAAGAAGTGAGCCGCACCGATCAGCATCTTGCTGCCGATGCCGGCGACGGCCGGATCCAGCGAGGCACCGAACAGGGTGGCCAGGGCGTATTGCCAGGAATCGGCACCGGCCGCGCTGCCCATGTGGGCGATGGCGGCGATGGACTGGTTGCCGACGTTGTACATGCCCCAGAACATGGCCGGGAACACGGCCAGCCACACCATGATCATCATGCGCTTCAGATCGATCGCATCACGGACGTGGGCGGCATTGCGGGTCACGGAACCCGGGGTATAAAACAGGGTGTACGCCGCTTCGAACAGGGCATAGTACTTGGCGTACTTGCCACCCGGCTCGAAGTGATGTTCCATATTTTCAAGAAGTTGCTTGAAACTCATCGCTTAACCTTCCAGTTCGATCTTGGTCAGGCACTCACGCAAGACGGGGCCGTACTCTGTCTTGCCGGGGCAGACGAAGGTACAGAGCGCCAAATCTTCCTCATCCAGCTCCAGGCAGCCGAGCGCCTGCGCGCTGTCGGTGTCACCGGAGATCAGATCCCGCAGCAGCAGGGTCGGCAGGATGTCGAGCGGCATCACACGCTCATAGTTGCCGATAGGCACCATGGAGCGATCACTACCGTTGGTGGTGGTAGTGAAGTTGATGAGTTTGCCCTTCATCAGGTGAGAGAGGGTGGTACGGGTGATGGAGAACTTGTTGGCACTGGGTTTGACCCAGCCCATGAACTCTTTCTCACGGCCTTCGCCCAGCACGCTCACCTGGTTGTGGAAGCGACCCAGATAGTCATGGACCCCTTCGGCCTTGGCACCGCTCAGCAGGGAACCGGAGATGATGCGGTTTTCGTCCGCACGCAGCTCGTTGTTGGTCAGCTGGCTGAGGCTGGCACCCAGACGGGTACGCAGCAGACGCGGCTTGATGACGTTCGGGCCAGCCAGGGAGATCACCTTGTCGGTGAAGATCTGGCCGGTGGTGAACAGCTTGCCGTAAGCGATCACGTCCTGATAGTTGATGTGCCACTGCACCTTGTTGGCACCGACCGGATCCAGGAAGTGGATGTGGGTGCCCGGCAGACCGGCGGGATGCGGACCGACGAACACGGCTTCCTTGACCTGGGCCAAGGAGGAGTGCGGCAGGCTGGCTTCGCCCTTGCAGACGTGGACGGTACCATCGGTCAGGCGGGTCAGCACGGCCAGACCGTCGAGGAAGGCCTGGGCCTGTTCCTTGATGATCAGCTCCGCACTGGCGGCCAGCGGGTTGGTGTCCATGGCGGTGACGAAGATGGCGCGCGGGGTGGAACCCACGGCAGGCACCTTGCTGAACGGGCGGGTACGCAGCGCGGTCCATTGGCCTGATGCGACCAGGATCTCCTGCACCTTGCTACGCTCGAGCTGTGCCAGCTCAGCGGAGGCAAAATGCTCAAAGGTCACCTGCTCGTCGGACCCATCGATGTCGATGACGACGGACTGGAGAACACGCTTGGCACCACGGTTGATCTCAGAAACCACACCGGTGGCAGGGGCCGTGAATTTAACGCCGGGATTCTTCTTATCTTCGAAGAGCTCCTGACCTTTAATGACGCGATCACCTACTTTGACAAACATAGTAGGACGCATCCCCACGAACTCTTCGCCGAGTGTAGCAACACGGGTGATGGCCGGGCCATCGTAGATTACTTGCTCCGGAGCACCCAGCACGGGGATGTCCAGTCCTCTTTTAATTGTAATCATACTCACTTGCACTACCGTTAAGGGAAGACAGGTTGGTTAGCGCCGAGAAATACATCACGACGAGTTGTTGAATGAGCCCGTCAACATCGCGGAAAGCTGTCGAAGAAATAAACAAATCAGCAACATACAGGATCATTCAAAAGCGCCTGAGTTTACCACCTTAGGCGAGTTAGCCGCCACGCCAAATGGGGAAAATCCCCGCCCTATCACAAAATTAACCTTCACTGAATATTTCGCGCACGTCCTTGCAAACCGTGGTTTTAAAGGACTTTTCGCAAAACTAACCATATAGAGGTATTTTTCAGGCGTAAGGAAAAGGATTAGAAAAAAATAATGCTACACCCCTCATCCCTGGCGGCACACCATTCGTGATAGCGCTGTTAATGGCCCGAGGAAGGCGCCATCAGAAGGTCCAACGGCTCACGCAAAGGGGGATTTGCTGACGCAACCCGGCGTCTTTGGCGCCTGCTCCCTGGCCTGCCACTCGGATTCGGTATAGGTATGCAGCGCCAATGCATGAATGGCTCCCGCCAGCTCGTCGGCCAGCACCCCGTTCACCTGACGATGGCGACCCAGCAAACGCTGTCCCTCAAACGCCTGGCTCACCACGACTACCTTGAAGTGGCTTTCGGAGCCCGGTGCCACCCTGTGCATGTAGCTCTCATTGATCACTTCCAGGTGACTCGGGGAGAGCGCGGCGGCCAGCTTGGCCTCTATCTGTTGTTGCATGCTCACGGTAAGGACTCCTCGTTGAATATCCGGCCATTGTAGCCAGGGTTGTGCGCCCGATGCATCAGGTACGAAGGATCCGCTCGCTCTCGCCGCACCGGACTGGTGAATTTCTCCGCCGCCGCTAGAATAGCGCCACTTTCACCGCTGCCGGGCAACACGGGGCAGACGGTCGCCATTCATCAATCACACGTTGGACTCTTGCCTATGCAAACCCTGCTCGACACGGCCCACTGCCGCCTGACCCTGTATCGTTACCCGCGGCAGAGCCAGGACCCCCTGCAGGCCTGGGATGCGGCGGACGAGTATCTGATAAGCCACCTTGCCGAATCGCAGCAGGCACCTGACGGCCCCGTCATCATCATGAACGACGGCTTCGGTGCCCTGGCCGGCTATCTGCATGCCCACGCCCCCGTCTGCGTGACCGACTCCCACATCAGCGAGCGGGCCACCCTGGCCAATCTGGCGGAAAACGGGCTGGATCCCCACGCCATCACCCTGCAGGATGCCCTGGCCCCCCTGCCCGATGCCCCCGCCCTGGTGGTGATCAAGGTCTCCAAGTATCAGGCGCTGCTGGAGCAGCAACTGCTTGCCCTGCGCGGGGTCGTGACCCCTGCGACCCGCATCATTGCTGCCGGCAAGGCCAAGGACATCCACACCTCCACCCTCAAGCTGTTCGAAAAGTATCTGGGGGAGACCCGCACCTCGCTCGCCTGGAAGAAGGCACGCCTCATTCATTGCACCCCGGCCGCCGAGCGCCCGTCCCTGACCAGTCCCTTCCCGACCGTCTGGCCGCTGGAAGGCACCGACATGCTCATCCACAACCATGCCAACGTGTTCTCGCGCACGAGCCTGGATATCGGCGCCCGCTTCATGCTGGACAACCTGCCCATCCACAGTGCCCGCAGAGTGATCGATCTGGGATGTGGCAATGGCGTGCTCGGGCTCTCCCTGCTCGCGCGGGACAGCGAGGTGGAGGTGACCTTCATCGACGAATCCCGGATGGCGGTGGCGTCCGCACGGCTCAACGTCGAGCACAACCTGCCCGATGCCCTGCCCCGTGCCCACTTCATGGTCAACAACTGTCTCGATGACGTTCCCGTCGGGGCAGCGGACAGGATCCTCTGCAATCCCCCCTTCCATCAGTTGCAGGCGATCACCGATCACATCGCCTGGCAGATGTTCAGCGATGCCCACCGGGTGTTGCCTCAGGGGGGCGAACTCTGGATAGTAGGCAACCGTCATCTGGACTATCACAACAAACTCAAGCGCCTGTTTGGCAACGCACAAGTCGTTGCGTCGAACAGCAAATTCGTTATTTTGAAAGCCATCAAACGCTAAAGATAAAGCTAAAGGAAACCCATGATGAAAAAGTCACTCTTGCTGCTGGCCGCTCTGGTATTGGGCGGTTGTGCTACTCACTGGCCCGAGAGCGCCCTGCTCAACCCGCAAGTCATCCCCTCCAACCAGCAGTACTACTCCGGCAACCGCATCACCATGGAAGGGGTGGACAAGCGTGAAGCCGCCTATGTTTTCTCCATCAAGAAAAAAGAGAAGGCCCCTGTGCTGGTGAACAGCAGTCAGCCTCTCAACAGCCTGCTGGCTGAAAAACTGGCGGAAGGGCTGCGCAGCCAGGGCCTGGAAGTGGGCAACAGCGGCACCACCAACCTGACGCTGGCCATCTCCACTGCCGCCGTCACCGTGGAAGAGAAGACCTTCACCTATGTCACCAAGTCCCGCGTCAGCCTGCAGGTGATTGCCGACTTCCAGGGCAGCAAGCTGACCAAGCAGTTCAACATGTCCTCCAGCAAGGAGGGCCCGGGCGAGCCGAGCATGGCCGATCTGGAATCCACTCTGAACCAGCAGCTGGGCAGCGTGCTGCAGCAGATCATGGCCGACGAGGCGCTGCGCGGTTATCTCAAGGGCCAGCCGAGCTGAGCGAGGACATATAAATGAAGAAACTCTGGTTACTGGTCACCCTGATCGCCCCCCTGGCTTTTGCCGGTCAAAAAGTCCAGATGGAGACCAACCATGGCACCATCGTCGTGGAGCTGGCCCCCAAACAGGCGCCCCAGACCGTGAAGAACTTCCTGCGCTACGTGGCAGACGGCAGCTATGACGGCAGCCTGTTCCACCGGGTGATCCAGAACTTCGTGGTGCAGGGTGGGGGCTACAACCAGCAGTTCCAGCCCCTGCCGACCTTCGATCCCGTGGTCAACGAGTCCAGAGGCGGCCTGCCCAACAAGCGCGGCACCATCGCCATGGCCCGCACCCAGGCGGTCGACAGTGCCACTCGCCAGTTCTATTTCAATCTGGTGGACAACGACAACCTCAACGCCAATGCCGGCGCCGGTTACACCGTGTTCGGCCAGGTCGTGAAGGGGATGGAGGTGCTGGACAAACTGGCCCAGGTCCAGACCGGCTACAGCTCCATCCTGCGTGCCAACGACGTCCCCACCAGCCCCATCATCCTGAAGAAAGTGGTGCTGCTCGCGGACAAATAACGCGGCCCGGATCACATTCCACCGCGTCCCTGAACGGGTCACCAATCTCTTTTTCTATACTCTGCTCCCCGATGTGTGCCACGCATCGGGGAGCAGAACCAGAAGGAGGAGCCGGTGACCTGTCATGATTACATAGCCCAACACGCCGGCCCGCTGGCCCAGGCGGTTCGCCATTTTCTGGCACGCAAGATTCCCTACCAGCAGCTGGAGGACTTGAGCTGGCAGCTCCTCTCCCATTGGCAGGCGCTCTGCGTGATCCCCATGGACAAGGCTCCCGCCAACGCACAGGAAGGAGTGTTCTGGCATCTGCTTCACAGCCTGCACCTGTGGGATGAGCAGCGCCTCCTCTGTGATGACGCGCTGCGCCTGCAACTCATGGCCTGCGCCAATTTTCTCGCCGACGAGGGCCCCTGCCCGCACCACTGCATCGGCTCGCGCCCCTGAAACCTGCCGCCCGCCACTCGGCTTGCCTTGGCTACGCCTGCCGAACCTGACAAAATGACCCCCTTTTCCCAGAGGAGTCAGGCTGTTGAACAATCTCCGCCCGCCCAGTCACACACCGGGCCGCGCCACCCGCTGGCGAGATGCCCTCGCCGTCTATCTGGAAGCGCGGGTACTCATCCTGTTCGCCATGGGATTCTCCTCCGGCCTGCCCTTGCTGCTGGTCTTTGGCACCCTCTCGTTCTGGCTGCGCGAGGCGGATGTCAGCCTGACCGACATCGGTTACATGAGCTGGGTAGCGCTGGCCTACGGTTTCAAGTGGCTGTGGTCGCCCCTGGTGGATCGGCTGCCCCTGCCCCTGCTGTCAGGGCTGCTTGGGCGGCGACGCAGCTGGATGCTGTTCTCCCAGGTGCTGATCGCCCTCTCCCTGGTGGGGATGGCCTATTGCGATCCCAAGACCCAGCTCGCCCAGCTGGCCCTCTTCGCCCTGCTGGTTGCCTTCTCCTCTGCCACCCAGGACATCGTCATCGATGCCTATCGCATCGAATCCGCTCCCGAGCGGCTGCAGGCGGCCATGGCCGCGTCCTATATGACGGGGTATCGACTCGCCATGATCATGGCGGGAGCGGGGGCGCTGGCGCTGGCGGCCTGGCTCGGCAGCAACAGCGGCTATGACTATCGCGGCTGGCAGCTCACCTATCTGCTGATGGGAGGGCTGATGTCTCTTGGCATCCTCACCACCCTGATGAGTCACGAGCCGCAGATCGATCTCAAGAGTCAGGACGAGCAGCAGATGGCGCGCAAGGCCACCCTGCTGGCACGGGGTTGGTCACCCACGCTGGCCGGGCTGGGGGCCTGGACCTACGAGGCCATCTGGTGTCCCTTCGCCGACTTCTTCCGCCGCTACGGCTCCTCGGCCCTGCTGATCCTGGGGCTTATCGCCTGCTATCGCATCTCGGACGTGGTGATGGGGGTGATGTCCAACAGCTTCTATGTGGATCTGCAGTTCAGCAAGACGGAAGTGGCCACCATCACCAAGGTCTATGGCGTCATCATGACGCTGGTGGGAGCCGCGCTCGGGGGCGTGCTGGTGATGCGCTTTGGCACCCTGCGCATCCTGTTCCTCGGCGCCGTGCTGACCGCCAGCACCAACCTGCTGTTCGCTCTCCTCAACGAAGTGGGCCACAACCTGGAGCTGCTGACTCTGATCATCTCGCTGGACAACCTCAGCGCCGGCATCGCCACGGCTGCGTTTGTGACCTATCTCTCGAGCCTCACCAACGTCGCCTTCTCCGCCACCCAGTACGCCCTGTTCAGCTCCATCATGCTATTGCTGCCCAAGTTGCTGGCGGGGTTTTCCGGTCGGGTAGTGGAGCAGATCGGCTACAGCCACTTCTTCATCGGCACCAGTCTGCTCGGTATTCCGGTGATGATCCTGATCATCATGGTTGCCAAACGAGGCAGCACCTTGTCACCACAAACGCACAAATAGCAAGCGTTTGCGCATTTTAGGGGGTGATTAGATTCACAAATCCTGACAAAGTTCCCTGGTGCTTGTTTATCCGTTGAATTTATTTGGCTAGAATCCCTACCGCTCCTTGTGGGCAGGCTACGGAAAACCTCAACTAACGCACAAGAGACCAATAAAATGGCCAAATTTACCAAGACTCTGATCGCTGCCGGTCTGCTGGCTGCCTCCGCCACTCCCAGGGCTGACGCATCAGTGTTTATACTTTGAACAACCCCATACATTCGAACAAATATTGTTCATTCAGACAGCAGAG
>NZ_JAPDBZ010000069.1:0-20859 GCF_027705505.1 Aeromonas sp. QDB56 | reverse complement strand
ACCCAGGGCGGTGAAGATATCAAAGACCCGTTTTCCGGTAAATCGCAATGCGGCTCCGCTTAAGTGAACAGCATTGCTGTCCATGGACAGGGCTTTTTCATTGCAAGGCATCAGGGGACGCGCTTGCCGCTCAGCAGCCAGTAACTGAGGGCCGACCCCAGGCCGCAACCGGCGATGGCGATGGCCATGGGGAGCGGCGATTCGGGGGGATTGAGGTTGACCAGGACCCCCACCAGGGCCCCAAGGCCAAAGCGCAGGGTGCCCGCCAGCGCCGAGGCGGTGCCTGCGGACTGGGGGAAGTGGCCCATCAGGCCGGTCATGGCGTTGGCCCCCACCAGGCTGATGTGGCCGACGAAGAGCACGACCGGGATGACGATGCCCCACAGGCCGCCAGTCTGGCTCCAGGCGTTGTAGATGAGCAGGGCCCCGGCGAGCGGCAGCACGGTCAGGCCGTATCGCAGCATGCGCTCGGCACCCACCCCTTTCACCAGCCGGCTGTTGGCGAAGGTGACCACCATCATCAGCAGGATATTGAGGCCAAAGAGCCAGCCGTAGTGCTCGGTCGGCACCTTGAAATACTCGATGTAGACATAGGGGGAGGCGCTCAGGAAGGCAAACATGCCGGAGCTCGACAGGGCGCCGCACAGCACATAGCCCATGGCACCACGGTGGGAGAGCACCCCCCAGTAGTTGCGAAGCACCTGCCCGAGTCGCAGGGGCTGCTTGTGCTCGGGTTTGAGGGTTTCCTCAATCTTCCACTGCATCACCAGGCAGATGAGCAGGCTGATGGCCACCAGCAGCCAGAAGATGACCCGCCAGTCGCTGTGAGCGCTGATATACCCCCCTACCACGGGGGCCACCAGGGGGGCGAGGGTCATCACCAGGATGACGAAGGACATGGCGCGGGAAAACGCATCCTTTTCGAACAGGTCGCGCAGCAGGGCGTTGACCACCACGGAACCCGCGGCGCCCCCTGCGGCCTGCAACATGCGCCAGGCGAGGAGCTCAGGCAGGGAGTCCGCCATGGCGCAGCCCACGGAGGCCACGGCAAACATCGTCAGGCCCGCCAGGATCACCGGCTTTCTGCCGAAGCTGTCGGCGAGCGGCCCGTAAAAGAGCTGGCCGATGGCAAAGCCCCCCAGGAAGGCGCTGATGGTGAGCTGGGCGCCGTCGATGCTGGTAGCCAGATCCCGGGCGATGGCGGGAATGGCGGGCAGATACATGTCCACCGCGAGCGGAGTCAGGCCCGCCAGGGCACCGAGCAGGATGAAGAGGAAACGGGGGGAGAGGGAGCTGGCTTGGGGCATAGGGTATCCGAGTCGTGGGCTGGGCCGGGTTAAGAGGCAGGTGTTGAGTCTATCAGTTTTGGCGGGCGCGATCAGGTGCATCCTGCCCGATGCCCTTTTGTCGGGTGTGGCGCCAGAGCAGCCAGAGCCAGGCAAGCCATCCGAGCAGGGAGAGGGCATTGCCGGTGCGCTCCGGCCAGCGTGCCGCCAGGGTCAGGGTGAGGCTGTGGTGGCCCGCCGGAACCCAGAGTTGCATCAACCCCTGGCGATTGGCGCTCACCGTCAGCGCCAGGTGCCCGTCGAGGCGGGCCTCCCAGCCGGGGTAATGGTATTGGTGCAGGACCAGCCGGGTCGGCACCCGGGCCTTGATCTCCAGCGCCAGGGCGCGGGGTTGCCAGCGGGTCAGGCTCCAGCTCGCGCCTGGCGGTTCGGCGCTGACGGGCGGCTGGAACTCCTCCTTCCAGGCGAGCAGGGTCGGGGCGAACATGCCCCCCGGCACCTGCCTTGGCCTGTATTCCCGGGCACTGCGCTTGCTGTCGAACTCGAATGCCATGGCCTCCCGTTCGGGGGCCTGGGTCAGGGGGGCATGACGCACATAGGCCAGGGTGGAGAGGAGGGTCAGCAGAAATACTCCCCACCAGAGCCCCTGCCAGAGACGATGGGGCTGGGTGCCGAGCGCCACCACGGCGACCGTGGCAAGGGCGAGCACCAGGTTGAGCCGCCAGGGAAACTGCACCCGCTGCAAGGGGGGAAGCAGGCTCCAGAGAGGCTGGCTCGGGGGCAGCATCATCAGGAAGGCGACGACGCCGATCGCCCCCCAGCACAGCAGCTCGGGGTGACGCGGCTCCCGGGCGGCGGCCCAGGCGATGAGTAGCAGGGCCAGGGTCAGCATGCTCTGCCACGCCAGGTGACCGCGAAAACGCCAGTCCTCCCAGGCGCTGGGCAGGCGGTCGAGAAAGTTGCGCCTGTAGTCGAACATGCCGCCGCGCATCAGCTCCATGGAGATGGCCCCCTGATCCACTAGGGCGGGCAGCAGCAGGGCGGCTGCCATGCAAAGCCCCACCCCCTGGGCGCCGAGGGCTTGCCAGCAGGGCGTCAGAGTGCGGGTGCGTCTGGCGAACCAGAAGGCGCGCAAGGTGACCAGCCCCATCATGAGCAAGAGGCTGGGGAGGTGGGAGAAGGCCAGCAGCGCCAGCCCCAGGATCAGCAGGGGCAACCCCTGAGGTCGTCCGCGGTGGGCGAGATCCTGCCCCAGCAGGATAAGGGGAGCCCAGGCGAAGGCCCAGAACTCCGCCAGGGCGAAGCGGACATAGAGATCCATGGCGACATGATAGGGCAGCGCCAGATAGAGCAGGCTGGCGGCCAGGGCCCGGCCAGGGGGCGTGGTGGCACGCAGCCACAGATAGGCAAACACCCCGGAGAGCAGCAGGGCCAGGGTGGCGCTGCCAAGCAAAGGGTAGATGGCTTGCTGGGGGTGGGCACCGGGCCCGGCAAAGAGGGCGCTGACGTAGTAGGGGAGCGGGGGATAGAAGAAGAAGGTGGGGCTACCGAAGCCGCCGTTCATGGCCATCAGCCAGCGGGGATAGAGTTCCCCCTGCCAGAGCTGGCGGGCAAAGTAGTGGCCGGAGAGCAGGTGATGAAACAGATCGTGTCCCTGGCTGCCCCCCTGCCACCAGAGCGGCAGCATCAGCAGGGCGCAGGCCAGCAACAGGGCCAGCGCGACCCGGATCCCCTCCCCGGTTCCGCTCGTGTTTCTTTCCATTGCACTGGTTCCTGACAGACCCGGCTGTGAGTGTAGACGAGTCGTGCGATGCCCTCGCAAGCGCCCGGTTCAGCGGGGCAGGGCGAGCCAGAGGCCGGGTTCGGCGTGAAAGCGGGGGGAAAACCAGAGGGTGTCATAAGGGCCTGGTAGCGCCTCTGCCCCCGGGGGGCGGCGGCTGAGGCGGCAGGCCCCCTGGGTGAGCGCAAGGGCGGCATCCCCCCGGTACCAGCCGTCGGTGACGGGCAGGGTTGTGGTTTCCCTAAGCAGCCTCACTCCCCACTGGGTCACCAGCGCCGGGCAGTTTTTTTCGGCGACTCTGGCCGCCTGCACCATGGCGGATGGGCGAGGTGGGGTGAAGGTCACCGCGAGCAGCAGCAATCCGGCCAACGCGACCAGCCCAACTCCTCGGCGTGGCAGCCAGCCTGCCAGCAGCACGATACCGAGCAGGGTGATGGGCGCAAGATGGCGGGGATTGTCCGGATTCTGGCCAACCAGGGTCCACAGCAGCAGAGCGAGCCAGTAGAGGGACCAGACCGGGGAGAGGGCGGCATGGCCCTTTACCCTTTGCCAAAGAGGCTGCGCCAGCAGTCCCCCGACAGCCAAAGGCCAGAGCAGGGTGAACTGATCGTTGAAGGTATTCGTCCAGCTCAGCAGCCGATCGCCGTGAGCCGCCGCCGTGTTGCCCCAGAGGGTAAAGTGACCGTCGGTAAAGCGGCGCCCCTCGCTGAAATAGGCCCAGCCATCGGCCTGCCAGACAAACAGCAGGCAAGCTAGCCCTACCAGCGCAATGGGGAGCACAAACCTGACGCGCGTGCCCTGCTGCGCCAGCCCGAGCCACAGAGGTAGCAACGCCAGCACAAAATAGGAGGGACGCAGCGCCAGCATAAGGCCGAGCAGCAGACCTGCCAGGGCCGCTTTGCGATGCAGCAAGGCCAGCAGCGCTGCCAGCCAGGCGGCGAGCGCAGGCCCGTCGGACAGGCCGGAGAGGGCGAGCGTCGGGGTGAGCGGCAGGGCCAGCACCAGCAGCCAGACCGGCGCCAGCAGGCTTGGCCGTTGCCACAATCTGACCGCGAGGGAGGCGGCAAGCGGCGCCAGCAAACTGCTACCCAAGAGGCTTGCCCACTGCACCGCGCGGGCCGGATCGTCCACCAGCAGATTGATCAGCCGTGCCAGCCAGATAAAGGCGGGGTAGCCCGGAAAGTGGGGGGAGAACTCCAGTACGCTGAAGCGCACCACCCCGTGGGCAAAGTTGAGGGCATCGTCGGAATCGAGTGCTACCGGGAAGGTCAGCAGCCAGCCAAGCCAGGCCAGTTGCAGCAGGGCAAGCAGCCCCATGGTGATTGAGCTGGTGGAAACCCAACGCCGATACGCTGCCTTCCCCCTCATCCCCAGCCCTTCTCCCGCAAGGGGAGAAGGGGGCAAACCGGCGTCCGGGTGCATCTATCGGCAGGCCGTGCGTAGGGTGGGGAGAGTGCAGAGAAACCCACCGTTTGTCACAGCGAATTGGCGCAATGATGGGCTGGTGGCCATCAAAGCGGCACCAGCACGGTCATCAGCGCTTTTTCGGCATCGCTAAAGGCAGCGGCATCGGCAGGTTTGGCACCCACGCCGAACACTCCCGGGTTGCCGATGGCATCGAGCACCTTGGCCAGCGCCTGTTCGGCGGCCTTGCGATCCCCTTCACTGAGGGAGGGAAGGATCAAATCGAGGAAGCGCTTGCTCTTGACCACCAGCACCTTGGCGGTCTGGTAGTCGCCAAGGTTCTGGCTGGCCCCCTCGAGGCGGCGCTCGATCTCCGCCTTGTAGGCCCGGTTGAGCAGTGCCGCGGTAGCCGCAGCGTCTTTGGCCTTGATGGCGGCGGCCAGCGGTGCTTGCAGCTTCACCTTGTGGTGCTGTTCCAGATAGGTCAGCTCCTCGGCAATCTCGCTCAAGGTGGCGCTGGCATCCTTGCCATCAGTGGCGGCGCCCAGCAGCGCCTCGTGGGCATCGATCAGCGGCTCCTTGCCGGCGGCGGCGTAGGAGTAAGCCTGCGCCTGACCGCTCAGGGTCAGCAGCAGGGTGAGGGCAAGTAAACCCGGGCGGATGGTCATCCTGTTCTCCTTACTTATGCCAAGAGGTTATGCCCATGGCGCGGCACTCAGGCCACGCTCTGGGTTTCGATCACGGTGTTTTCGTTGCGATGATTGAAGGTGTTGCGGCGTCTGTCTGCCTGTTGAACACCAATCATCGTGTTCACGCCACGCTCTGGGTTTCAATGACGGTATTTTCGTTGCGATGATTGAAGATGGCGTGACGTCTGTCCACACCGTCGATCACCATGTCGGCGGCCATCATCCCCATCTCCATGGCGGTGTCGGTGAAGATGTAGCGGAATGTCCCCTGACGGCCGGTCATGATGAGGTTGCCTATCGGCATCAGCGCCTTGATGGCTTCGTTGCGGCGGGCCTGATAGCCCAGATCCATCAGCGGATAGGCGTACTCGCTGCGGGCTTCAAAAGTCTCATCGCCAAGTTTCTGGGTGTCGACGCCGAGGCTGGCGAGATCGGCGGTGACCCGGCCGCGCAGATCAGAGAGCGGTGCCTGCCAGGTGGCATCCCCCGGATTGCAGGGGATCTCCAGCATCACGGATGTTTGCCCCTGAGGCGCCATAAAGGGGCTGCGCCGGCGGGGCTCCTGCAGGCGGGTGGCCAGAATATGGGGGTCGGAGAGGTACTGCCAGGTGTTGTCCGACAGGTTCTCCTGTTTGAGGGGCATATTGACGAAGCGAAGCGACCGGTAGTGCAGATCGCACGGCAAACCCAGATGCTGGCAGGTGAGCGGCAGCGGCAGGGTGGAGATCACCTGATCAAAGCGCTCGCTCTGTTCCACGTCATCTTGTTTCCAATACACCCGCTCGATGCGGCCATCAACCTGCTCGAGGCGAGTGATGGTGGCGCCGGTCTTGAGCTCTACCCCCTCTGCCACCAGCCGCTCCCCCAGGGTGGTGAAAATCTGGCCAAAGCCATATTTGGGATAGCGGTATTTGCGGGCATAGGTGCGCACCGACATGCTGCCGTTGCGTCTTGGCAGCAGCCGGCGCGCCACGTCTTTGAGATCGATCAGGCTGATGCGCTGGCCAGCCCAGTCGGCGGAGAGCTTGTCCGGGTTGATGCCCCACAACTTGCCGGTGTAGCCCTCGAAGAACTGGCGGTAGAGGGTACGGCCAAAGTGGCTCTGGATCCACTCGGCAAAGCTCGCCTTGGCAAAATCGGTGGGCTTCTTGGCAAAGGGCAACAGCAACAGATCCTTCACCGCACCGGCCATCAGGGCCAGCGGCGCCGTCTTGAGCAAATTGGGCAGGTTCAGGGGGTAGTCGTAGGTGCGCCCGCCAAAGCGGATGACGCTCTTTCGCTCGGCGTGGAGCAGGTCGTCCCCCATCAGCTCGTCGATAAAGGCGAGCAGCTCGGGGTTCTTGGTGATGAAGCGGTGGCCGCCGTAGTCGAAGCGATACTCCCCGTCGCGCCCCTTGAAGGTCTGGGTGGCGCACATGCCGCCCACGACCGGCTCCTGTTCGAACAGGGTGACCGCAAAACCGGCCTGGCGCAGGCGCCAGGCGGCCATCAGACCGGCGGGGCCGGCGCCCAGCACCGCAATGTGCTTCTTGTTGTTGTCGTTCATGAGTGTTCCGAAACGGCGTGATAGCTGGGGGAGCGCGCCTGTGCGCGGCTCCCGAACAGAGTGTGATCCCCGGGCTCAGCCCCTGGTCGGAGCGGCGCTCCCCTGGGGGCGATAGCTGCGATGCCAGAGGGTGACAAAGATGATGAGGTAGCAGGCCCAGGTCAGCAACTGCAGGCCGGCCGGTGAGGCGTTGTAGCCAAACAGGGCGCGCAGGAAGGTGCCGAATACCCCCTGATCGTCGAGGATGTGGCTGATGTTGAAGACCGGCGTGGTCCAGAAGGTGATGACGTCCGCTGCCTGCAACATGTTGACGGCGGACGAGAGCAGACCTGCGGCGATGATGATGATAAGCAGCCCAGTCCAGCGGAAGAAGGGGGCCAGCGCCACCTTGCGGGTGGAACGCAGCAGCCCCCACACCAGTACCACAGAGACCAGCAGCCCCGCCAGCGCGCCCATCAGCCCCTGGTGCAGATCCACCCCTTGCCCGGAGTAGACCAGGGCCGAGAAGAAGAGCACGGTTTCAAAGCCTTCGCGCATCACCGCCAGGAAGGCGAGCAGTACCAGACCAAACAGGTTGCCGCCATCGATGGCCGCATCGATACGCGCTGTCATGGCCCCTACCTGGGATTTGGCCTGTTTTTGCATCCAGATAGCCATATAGGTGAGCACCAGGGTGGCAAAAATCAGGATCCCCGCCATCAGCAAATGGTTGTAGCGCTCGCTCTCGAACTGGCTCACCACCACCTGGAACAGGAAGGCGATGACAAGGGAGGCGACGAGACCGAGGCCCACCCCCAGATAGATGAACTTGTTGTAGCGGCTCGCCCCCAGCTTGGCGAGGTAGGAGAGGCAGATGCCGACCAGCAGGAAGGCTTCCAGCCCCTCGCGCAGGGTAATGAGAAAACTTGCGAACATCAGGATTGAGGCTCCATATCGGGCGTGAGGGGGAGGGGCTGCAGGGTCAGTTGCAGCCGATTGAGTTGCACTATGGGTGGCTCCGGCAAGCTCGGCTCGGCGGCGCGCACCGCATCATTGACCCACTTGGGGTAGGTGCGGAAATTGAGTCTGATATCGGCCTTGAAGGGGCCCTGGGCATCCGCCGGCAGCGGCCAGGCTTCATCGCGCCAGCCATCGGCCGGGATGCGGGTGTCTTCAATGAGCTTGGCGTAGCGCCAGAACTTGAGCCCCACCGGCTTGCCCTCGGCATCGCCGAACACTTTTCTAAATAGCCGCGCATCCTCAGGGACGGCGCCGTTCACCGGCTGGCCGCTTTCAAGCACCAGCTTGCCGCTGGCGTCGGTGACGGTCAGCTCCAGCCAGAGTTCACGGAAATCGGCCACCCCGGTGGGCAGGGCGTGGCCGGCGCCGGTATTGGCGACTCTCACCACCAGCGCGGGTTGGCCACTCTGGTTTTCAATGCGGGCCGAGAGGGTGGCGCTTGAGCGCAGCAGCGCCAGGCTCTCCTGCTCGAGGGTTGCACTCCTCAGCCCCACCAGCTGATGCTGGGCGCCGGTAAAGTTGTGGCGATAGAGCCGCGCTTTCACGGTGCCGTTTTCGGTGGACTGGCCCGCCACCGGCGCGCCGCCATTGCCCGGCTCGGGGTTCATATGGCAGTCGATGCAGGTGCGCCGTTTGGCAGGATCTTCGGCCTTGGCGAAGCTGGAGCTTTCCCACTCGTCCCAGGTGTTGACGATATTGGCGCCGGTGCCCGGGGCAAACTCGTTGTGGCACGACTTGCACAGTGCCGCGTCCCGGTAGAAATCCTTCTGGTAGGAGGCCTTGTGCATGGCGGGGCGGGCGTTGATCTGCCGCTCGGCCAGCCAGTGCTGGAGGCTGCCGCCGGCGGCATCCTCGAACACATAGCTCTCGCGGTCTTTCAAATTGACCGTAAAGGCGCTGTTGCCGCCTGCATCCTCGAGCTTGGTGATGCGATGACAGAGCACGCAGCCTGTGCCTTCTTCCACCACGGGCTTGCCTTTCTGGTGGGCCGCAATGAGCGAAGCCCCACCCTGCTCGAACATGTGAGAGCCCTTGGGCAGATCAGTCTGGCCGTTCATCACCTGCTGGGGCATGTGGCAGCCCTGGCACCACTGGCCGAAGGCTTCGCCCTCGGTTTCGCGTGCCAGTGCCTGCACCACCTTGTAGTAAGGGTGGGAGTTGCCCATCAGCCGGTGGTTGCTCTCGCTCCAGTCCTTGAACGCCTGTTGGTGGCAGTTCTGGCAGGAGGCGGAGTTGAGCCACTCTTTCGGGTGGGTGGTCGGCGCCTTGGCAGGATCCCTGCGCGAGGCATCGAGCCGCAGCCAGTTGGCCAGATAGGGGAGGTTGCCATCGGCGGTGACGAAGGCGTGCAGATCTTCCATCATCGCTTTCACCTCGGGATGGGGCTTGGCGGGATCGACCGGCTCGGCCCCATCGCGGGTGTCATGGCCCATGCCGCCCTGGGTCTGCTGGGTCATGCGCAGGTATTCGCCGATAAAGTCCCCCGCCACCATGTTGGCGAGGTTGGCGTGGCCGTTGATGGCGTTGTCGCCGCTCTGCTGGCGATGGGCCGCCATCAGATAGCGGTTGGTGAAGTTGAACCCGTCCAGATGGCAGGAGTTGCAGCTCATCCAGTTGTCCCCCGCCATGGGGAAGCGGCTGTTGGCGGCGGTATTACCCAGGTTGAACAACCGCTCGCCGCGCTGAAGCGCTTCGGGGCGGGGATCCGTCTCTACCAGTTTGGCGAAGTGGGGCACATCCACGGTGACCCGGGCAAACGGGCCGCTGCCGCCGCTATTGAGACGGGTGAGATCCTGCCCCATGACGTTGTGGACCAGGATGTGGTCGCCATCGATCAGCAGATCGCGCGGATTCTGGCCCGGCAGGTGACGCAATAGCTGGGTCGCCTTGGCGCCCCCCTGAAACTTCTTGCGGCGGTGGCGGTTGCTGTTCTGCTTGCCGCTGCGCGACAGGTCGAACACCAGCAAGTCTTCGGAACCCGCCAGGGTCAGATAGACCCGCTTGCCATCGGCGGCGAAGCGCGCCGTGAACGGGTTGGAGACGATCTGGCTGCGGTTGCCGACGCTGGGCAGGTTGATCTGCAAGAAGAGCTGTTTTCTTTCATCGACCCGCTCCTTCTCTTCATCGAGATCGATGATGGAGACGGCCGGGAAGACGGTGCTCTGAAACTGGAAGGGGTGGTCGAAGCTCCAGAGCACGTGGGGCAGCCAGGCTTCGCTGCCATCGGGGGAGAGGGCGATGCCGTCCAGCAGGCGTGGCAATCCCTGGGAGTCGCTCGGGGTATCGCTGTGGGTTTCCGCCAGGGTGATGAGCTTGGGCTTGGGGAGGGTAGCGTCCTTCTCAAGCTTGGCAAGGTCATAGATGGCGAGCTGGCCGGTCATGGCGTGGGTGAGCAGCAGGCGATCGTCGTCGGTCAGTGCCAGCCCGCGGGGAGTCTCGGCGGTTTTTGCATCCAGCTGGAGGTTGCCCGTGCTGTCATAAGCCTGAAGGTGCCCTCCCTCGAACAGCGTGACCCAGAACCAGCGCCGCTTGGGATCGAAGATGACGCCGTAAGGTCTATGGCCGGTGGGGATCGCCTTTTCCTGCTCGAGATCATCATCCAAGAGCAGCAGGCGATCGCCGCGGTAATCGGTGACCAGCAGGGTGCCGTCATCGGCGCGGGCCAGCTGGCGCAGGTCGCCCCCCAGCTGCACCTCGTTGAGGCGCTTGCCAGTGCCCCGCTCGAGCAGGGTGACGGAGCCGGCACTCTGGTTGGCGGTGACGAGGCGCGGGGCGCTCCCCTCGTCATAGGCAATCATGGCGGCGCCCATCTCCCGGGCCGAGGCGGTCCCCAGCAGCAGGGCGGCCAACATCAGGGATAACAACAACTTCAACATAAGATCAGGTGCGCCATTTCAAGATGGTCCAGCGCCAGGCGTGGCGCAGCACCAGGGGCGTCAACGCGAGGGCGCTCAGCCAGTGGGCCCAGCTGGCAAGGTTGCCGAGGCTATCCCCCGGGGTGCCGTGCAGCACCAGCACCAGTCCGCTTGCCAGACAGACCAGCAGCAAGGCTTCGATGATGCGCCCCGTGGTGCGCAGAAAAGGCTTGCGGCTTTTGCGCAGCAGGCTGCGATGGGAGAGCCAGAAGGCGCCAAACAGCAAGGGGAACAGGGTGAGCGAGAGGGCGACGTGCAAAAACAGGTTCCAGCGTGCCAGGGACCAGGTCGGCGTCAGGGGTTCCCACAGCAGTAGGCCGGAGAAAAACATCAGATAAAGGGCACCCTCGGCCGCCTGATGGTGATAGGCCAGCCACTGCCAGCAGTGTCGTGGTGAGAGGGAAAGACTCGTCATGGGTGCTCCAGCTCCCGGGCGGTTCAGCCCGGGGCGAGCAAGTTTACAATGCAGTAAGGGTAATGAAAAGAGTTATCAATTCGGCTCTTGATGAATAGACCCTGAATGGCGCCGGGCCCTATTTGTGCTCCGCCAGCCGCTCGGTCACCGCATAGATAAGTGCCGCGGTGGAGAAGGCGAGGAAGACGATGACCGACCACTTCATCTCGATCTCGTTGCCGGTGCCGTCGTCAAGGAAGGCTTTGAGCACCTCGATGCCGGCGATGGTCACCAGAGAGTTGATGACGATGAGCTTGAGGGACGCGAAGTTGATCTTGCTGAGCCAGTTGTCGCTGAGGGCCGCTCGCTGCTCCGGGGTCTTGATGAACTGCACGTAGCCGCAGATGGCCACCAGGATCAGCATCTGGGCCACCAGCACGAAGTCCACCAGGGTGAGTACCCCCGTGATGAGGTCCAGATAGTGGATGTCTATGATGTCGCGGCACAGCACATAGAGCTGCATGGCGAACTTCACCATCAGGAGGGCGACACAGATAAGGATGCAGACATAGAAAGGGAACATCATCAACCGGCTGCCGTTGAGCATGACGTTGAAGCGGCGCATGGGAAACTCCATCGAAAAGGAAGGCAGCCAGAATATCCGGAAAGAAAGGAGCGGGAAAGCGCCTTGGCGCCTCCCGCCCGGCCTAGAGGGGGAAGGTGGGAAGGCCCTGGAACAACTGTTGCAACCCCTCGCCCCAGGCCTTTCGCAGCGCCACGAAATGGGGGTTCTGTTCGGTGATGTGGTGCTGGTTCGTCGCCGAGAAGCTGCCCTCGTGATAGACCAGGGCATCCAGGGGCAAGCCCACCGACAGATTGCTGCGCAGGGTCGAGTCGATGGAGATGAGGGCGTATTGCAAGGCGGTCTGAAGCGGCGTCTCATGGTGGATGATGCGATCGATGATGGGTTTGCCGTACTTGCTCTCACCAATCTGGAAGTAGGGGGTGTCGGCGCTCGCCTCGATGAAGTTGCCCTCTGGATAGATGTGGAACAGGCGGTGGCGCTCCCCTCGGATCTGCCCCCCCAGCAGGATGTTGCAGCCGAAGTTGATATGGCCCTGCTGCTGACCCCCATCCCGGCTGATGACGGTGCGTATGGTCTGGCCGATGAGGGCGGCAGCCTCGTAGAGGCTGGGGAGGGCAAGCAGCTCCTGCCCCTCCGTCAGCAGGCTGATGACGCTCTGGGTGGTGGCCAGATTGCCGGCGCTTTGCAGCACTATCACCCTGTCCTCCCGGGTGAAGAGGTGCAATTTGCGGAAGGTGGCGGTGTGATCCACCCCCGCATTGGTGCGCGAATCGGACGCAAACACCATGCCGTCTTGCAGGCACATGGCGACGCAATAGGTCATGACCGCACTCCCGCCAGGACTCTCCCGGTCTTCATTGCTGCTGTCCATCCAGGCGGGTCACCTGCGCCTGGCTCTGCAACTGTTCGCACCCGCCGCCATAGCGCACGCCGCGCACCGGACAGGCATCCAGATAATCCATGCCGACTGCGAGCTTGAGGTGCTCGCTGGTGGAGCTGGTGAGGTTGGTGACGTCGAACGTGTGCCAGCGCTCCTCGATCCACACCTCGGCCCAGGCGTGCATCGCCACGTGGCTGTTGTCCTGGCTGTAAAGGTAACCGCTCACGTACCGTGCCGGCAGGCCGGCGTGGCGGCAGCAGGTCAGGAAGACATGGGTGTGGTCCTGACAGACGCCGCTGCCCGAAGCAAGTGCCTCGTCGGCGCTGAAGGTGGCATCCGTGCTGCCGGGCTGATAGGGCATCAGCACCAGGATGCGTGCCATCAGGCTCTGCAAGTCGGCCAGGGTCGGCGCCTCTGGCAGGCAGGCCTTCGCTAGATCCTGCAGGGCCGGGGTCGGGCGGGTGAGGGGGGTGGGCCTCAGGTAGCTCAGGGGAGAGATGAGGGAGGACTCCTCATCTTCCGGGGCGTCGTCGCAGATCTCCACCTCCCCGTGGGCGCGGATCAGGATCCCCTCGTGGGGGGACTCCAGGCTCAGCACGTGCAGTATGTTGCCGTAACCGTCCGTGGTGCAGGTGGCCTCCCCCGGCAGCTCCAGCTCCCAGGAGAGGATCTGCTGGCGGGCCGTGCTGTGGGGGGTCAGGCGCAGGTACTGGGTGCTGCGGCGCACCACGTCGGCATAGTGGTAGCGGGTCTGGTGATCGATGATGAGTCTCATAATACCTCCAGGTAGGCGGCGTGGATGCTCTGGCCGATGGCGCCGATGTCGCTGAGAAAATCACTCAGGTACTCCTGCATGCCGAGGGCAAAGACATCGTCGATGGCGCCATAGGTCAGATGGGCGTTGAGTATGGTGGTCAGGCGCCGGGGCGTCTGACCGGCGTTGCCCTCGATCTGGGCCAGGATCAGCTCCATCTCGTCGAGACAGGCCCGCAAGGAGCGCGGCACGTCATTGCGCAGGATCAGCAGCTCGGCGATGGAGGCGTGGGAGAGCGTCTTGTAGAGGGTCTGGTGGGCCTCGTAAGCACCCACTGACCGCAAAAGGGCGTTCCAGCGGTAGAACTCGCGCACGCTGTCCTCGTCCTCCCGGATCACCTGATACTTCACGGTCAGGATGCGTGCCGTGTTGTCGGCCCGCTCGATGAAGGTGCCAAGGCGCAGGAACCAGAGCACGTCACCGCGCATGATGGTGCCATAGGTGGCGCCGCGAAACTGGTGGGAGCGTTCCTTGATCCAGTCGAAGAACTCCTGGGCCTGGCCGCTGGATAGCCCCGCCTTGCGGCGCCTGCGTATCTCTATCCAGGCGGCGTTGATGCTCTCCCACACCTCACCGGGGATCTTGCCCCGCACGGCGTGGGCGTTGTCCCTGGCCATGCGCAGACAGCTGAAGATGCTGCTCGGGTTCTCCTCGTCGAAGCAGAAAAATTGCAGCAGGTTCTCCATGTTCACCTGGCCGTAGCGGGCCAGGAAGGGCTCGTGAGTGCCGCTGATGGTGAGGGGCGCCACCAGCTCGCTGTGATCGGCGTCGATGGAGGGCATCAGCGACATGGTCTGGGTGACGTCCAGCATGCGCGCCGTGTTCTCCGCCCGCTCCAGGTGGCGGGACATCCAGTAAAGTTCGCTTGCGGTGCGGCTCAGCATGGGCTGCCCTCCATGACCCAGGTGTCCTTGGTGCCACCACCCTGGGAGGAGTTGACCACCAGGGAGCCTTCGGTGAGGGCGACCCGGGTCAGGCCGCCCGGTACCAGGCGCAGCTCCTGCCCCGTGAGAACGAAGGGGCGCAGATCGATGTGGCGAGGGGCGATGCCGGCGTCGACGAAGGTCGGGCAGGTAGAGAGGGAGAGGGTCGGCTGGGCGATGTAGTTGTCCGGCCGCGCCTTGAGCAGCTCGCGAAAACGGGCCAGCTCCTCGCGACTGGCGCAGGGGCCGATAAGCATGCCGTAGCCGCCGGCGCCAAGGACCTCCTTGACCACCAGCTCCTCCAGATTGGCCAGCACGTGGGAGAGGGCAGCCGGCTCGCGGCACTGCCAGGTGGGCACGTTGTTGAGAATGGGATCTTCCCCCAGATAGAAGCGGATCATCTCCGGCACATAGGGGTAGATGGACTTGTCATCCGCCACCCCGGTGCCGATGGCATTGGCCAGCACCACGCCGCCGGCGCGGTAGACCGAGAGCAGCCCGGGCACGCCGATGAGGGAGTCCGGGTTGAAGGCGAGGGGATCGAGGAAGTCGTCGTCGATGCGGCGATAGATGACATCCACCCGTTTCAGCCCCGTGGTGGTGCGCATCAGCACCTGACCATCCTTGACCACCAGATCCGCGCTCTCCACCAGCTCCACCCCCATCTGCTGGGCGAGGAAGCTGTGCTCGAAGTAGGCGCTGTTGAAGCGCCCCGGGGTCATCACCACCACGCAGGGGTTGTCCACCGGGCTGCTCTCGCGCAGGGTCTGCAGCAACAGGGCCGGGTAGCGCTCCACCGGGGCGATGGGCTGGTTGTGAAACAGCTCCGGGAAGAGGCGCATCATCATCTTGCGGTTCTCCAGCATGTAGGAGACCCCGGAGGGGGTGCGCAGGTTGTCCTCCAGCACATAGTACTCACCGTCGTGGTTGCGGATGATGTCGACCCCTGTGATGTGGACATAGGTGTCCCGGTGCAGGTCGACCCCCTGCATGCAGGGCTGGTACTGGGCATTGGTGAGGATCTGGGCGGCCGGGATCACCCCCGCCTTCAGGATGCGCTGATCGTGATAGATGTCGTGCAGAAAGGCATTGAGGGCGGTGACGCGCTGGCGGATCCCCTTGTCCAGATGTTGCCACTCCCGGGCGGGAATGATGCGGGGAATGCTGTCGAACGGGATGAGGCGCTCGGCGCCGTCCCCATCCCCGTAGACGTTGAAGGTGATGCCGACCCGGCGAAACAGCAGGTCGGCCTCTTCACGCTTGCGCTCTATGCTCTTCTCGTCGGTCTGGTGCAGCCACGAGAGGTAGGCGTGGTAATGATCGCGAAACTGGTTGTCGGTGAGCAGCATTTCGTCGTAACAACCGGGTCCGGGGGGCTTGATGGGCAGCATAGGCAACTCCTTGTGACGTCCCTGCGTACATCACAAAGTGCAAGGGCTGTACCAGCCAATTGAGTCGCTATCGAGGCCAGTGTCAGTAATTTTTTATTGAAAAATCATATGGATGACTTATATGTCATCAAGGGTCAAGGCAGGGCGCACCAGAGTGGTACCCCATAGAGGGTAAGCCTGCGCCATCTTGTGGCAACAGGCCATGAGGGCAAGGGACGGGCGCAGCGGGATGCGGGCGCGGGAGGAGGCGTTCTGCCCCGTGCTGGGGCAGGGGAAACGAAAAAGCCCAGCCATAAGGCTGGGCTTTAGAATATGGCTCCCTCGACTGGACTTGAACCAGTGACATACGGATTAACAGTCCGCCGTTCTACCGACTGAACTACGAGGGAATTGGCTCCTCCTACTGGACTTGAACCAGTGACATACGGATTAACAGTCCGCCGTTCTACCGACTGAACTAAGGAGGAATGGCCTGTCTCGTCGAGACGCAGCGGATATTAATGATCCCCCGAACGGGTGTCAACCCGCCACTCCACGGAAAAAGGGCTTTTCGGCCCGTTTGCCCAAAACTTGGGCGCTGTGGACTATTTTCAGCACAATCAGCAGCTTGAGATGCCCTGCCTGCGGCCACGGTCGAGCTGGCCGTGCAGGCGCCCCGACCTGGATGGGGCGCCTTCATGGCGGGAACCGATGAATATCGGTGATGTCGCCCCTGTCGATGGGCTCGCCTCTGAGATGGTGGGGGGATGCGAGGGAGATGCCGATTCGCGATGACCGGGGATCTATTAAAGGAATGACTGGGAAAATCGGCGATATACCGGATGTCGATGGGCTTGCCTCCGAGGCGATGGGCGAGGGATTCGGGGAAGATGCTGGCTCTCGATGAGCAGAGAAATGAAGGGATGGCTGGGAAAATCGGCGATATGCGAGCTATCGATGACAATAATGCGGGGTAATGGCCATTTCTTGATCCTGCCCATCGAATTATCTGGCCGGGTCGGGTATGGTTGCCTTCGATACCATCGCCGCGTCGACAGCTCTGCCGGCCCTTGATGATGATCGGGTGCCGGTTCACCCCGGCCTTTGTCTCCCTCTTCTGGTATTACCCTAGACATGCACAATCAAGCTTCCTTACAAGGCGTGAAGCTGGCCATCGCATTGCGCCAATCCTGCATTGACGAACCCTACAGCGTGGCGCGCTTTGGCCGCGACCTCATCGCCGGCATCACGGTCGGCATCATCGCCATTCCCCTTGCCATGGCGCTGGCCATTGCCAGTGGGGTGCCGCCCCAGCACGGGCTCTATACCGCCATCATCGCTGGCATCGTCATCGCCGTGACCGGGGGATCCCGCTTCTCCATTTCGGGCCCCACTGCCGCCTTCGTGGTGATCCTCTACCCGGTGGCCCAGCAATTTGGCGTCGGGGGCCTCTTGATGGCCACCCTCATCTCGGGCTGTTTCCTGGTGGCCATGGGCATGGCACGTCTCGGGCGCCTCATCGAGTACATTCCCCCCTCGGTGACCCTGGGGTTCACCGGTGGTATCGCCATCGTCATCGCCACCCTGCAGATCAAGGATTTCTTCGGCCTGCAGGTCCTGGAGATGCCGGAAACCTATCTGGGCAAGGTACAGGCGCTGGCCCATGCCCTGCCAAGCTGGCAGTGGGGGGACACCCTCGTCGGGGTGGCGACGCTGGCGGTGCTGCTGCTCTGGCCGAGATTGCGCCTGCCGGTACCCGGCCATCTGCCCGCCGTGCTGGTGGGGGTGGGACTCGGGTTTGGTTTGCACCAGTTCGGGGTGGACGTCGCCACCATTGGCAGCAAGTTCAGCTATATCTTGGCCGACGGCAGTCAGGGCATGGGCATTCCCCCCATCGCCCCGACCCTGGTGATGCCCTGGGCGCTGCCGGGGCCGGACGGGGCACCGGTGGAGTGGAACCTCGCCGCCATCGAGCGGCTGCTGCCCGCCGCCTTCTCCATGGCAATGCTGGGGGCCATCGAATCCCTGCTCTGCGCCGTGGTGCTCGATGGTATGACGGGTCGCAAGCACAGCTCCAACGGCGAGCTGGTGGGGCAGGGCCTTGGCAACATCCTGGCCCCCTTCTTCGGTGGCATCACGGCGACGGCCGCTATCGCGCGCTCCGCCGCCAACGTGCGGGCCGGTGCCACCTCGCCCATTTCCGGTATTGTCCATGCGTTGGTGGTGCTGGCCGCCATCCTGGTGCTGGCTCCCTGGCTCTCCTGGTTGCCGCTCTCTGCCATGGCCGCCCTGTTGCTGCTGGTGGCCTGGAACATGAGCGAGGCCCACAAGGTGGTGGATCTGGTGCGCCGGGCGCCCAAATCCGATGTACTGGTGCTGCTGGTCTGCCTGTCGCTGACCGTCATCTTCGACATGGTCATCGCCATCACCTTCGGGGTGATCCTGGCGTCACTGCTGTTCATGCGTGAAATCGCCAAGATGACCAGGCTGCACAACCTGGCGGATCACAAACGCTATGCCAGCGAGGTGTCCCCCTCGACCCTTGTCTACAAGATCAACGGACCGTTGTTCTTTGCCGCCGCCGAGCGGGTTTTTGACGAATTGCTTGCCCAGGTGAAGGACCACAAGGAGTTGATCCTGCAAATGGAGGCGGTCTCCATCCTGGATGCTGGCGGTCTCACCGCCTTCCAGCAGTTCGCAAAACGCATGGCCAAGGCAGGGGTCCGTCTCAAGGTGGCTGAATTGCAATTCCAGCCTCTCAAGACCCTGGCGCGGGCCAAGGTGCGTCCGGTGGCGGGAGAGCTGGAGTTCTACGGCTCGCTGGAAGAGGCGATTCGAGGAGAACATTTGCACGAAGCGGTTGAAAATTGATGGAAAGGTATAGGAAATGGCATATTTTTAGTCACTTGGTTCGCTTATTGAGCAAACAGTGGCAAAAGATAAAAAATTGCATTGACCGCCTCGCGCCTATCCCTTACATTACGCCCCGTTCCAGCGCAACGGCGCAGCGAATTCGTGTTGGCTGAACACGTTAAAGCACAGACCAAAATTGGGTGCGGTGTCCGAGTGGCTGCCCACCGACGAAGTCGGCAAGATGCACGCGCAGCGTGCTCCGAAAGCCACTTCAAGCAGTGAAAATTTGGTGAGGTGTCCGAGTGGCTGAAGGAGCACGCCTGGAAAGTGTGTATACGGCAACGTATCGAGGGTTCGAATCCCTCCCTCACCGCCAAACAGTAAACCCCTGCTTTCGAGCGGGGGTTTTTCTTTGTAAGTCAAAAACTTCCTGATTTCATAGCGATTTTGTGATCAAACCATCCACCCCGGCCCTTCCGTGGTGGTACAAAAAGGTGATACAAAATGAGGTCTATGAGCAACCTTTTCCAAGACCGTCATGGCACGTGGTACGCCCGTGTTGTCGTCCCTAAGACTCTCCGCCCTGTCATCAACAAGACGGAGCTTCGTCGATCCCTGGATACCAAGGAAAAACCAAAAGCCCTTCGGGCCGCCTTGCCTGTTCTGGATGACATCCATCAGTTGCTGGAAACCGCCAAGATGGATCTGGCGGTGCAGCCCCTCGACCTATCCAACGCCGCTAACTGTTGGTACAACGCAATGATCGAGCAGCTGAATGGGGGTGACTCGGATGTTCGTGACCACTTTATACATCAAGAATGGGGTGGGGACGGTCTCGTTTGGAGTGATTACACCGATGCCCTGACCACGTTGCTGGAAGAGCTGGAGCGTTCGCCTGCCGCAGCACAAATAGATCGGCTCCACAGGTGGATGCACCCATACATTGAGGAAGCGTTCAAGGTATCAGGGCTTCGCCTGTATGTCGGCTCGGTCAACTACGTCTCCTTCACTCAGGAGCTTGCTAAAAAGTTTGTGAAGTTATCATCTGCCGTCGTGCAAAATACCGGAGTCAACATCATACAGAGGCGTATCGGCCAGCCCGAGACCCCCCTCGTACCGACTGGAGCCACCGCAGCCCGACTCATAGGGACGCGTGGACTTCGTCTGTCGGCCCTGTTTGAACGCTATAAGACCACTGTCCGGCGGCGAGAGCCGAAGAAGGCCGAGGGACGCATCCTTGAGTATCAGGTGTCGGTCGAGCGGTTTATCGAGTTACTGGGCGATAAAGGCATCGAGGAAATCCATAAGCGGGACGTTGCCGAGTTCCGCAACCTGATGGAGCAACTGCCAGCCCGCCCCAAACGAAATGTCTCATGCCTGCCGCTACGCCAACAGATTGCCCTGGTCGAGGAGCACGGCCTGCCACATCTGTCTGCTGCTACCGTCAAGAAGTTAGGGCGAGCCCTGTCCGCAGTACTGGGGCTGGCGGTTGAAGATGGTCTGCTGGAGTACAACCCTGCCCACGGGGTCAAGTATGCGGAAGGCGTAGTGAGCCCGCTGGATGAGCCGGAGTACCCTTTCACGGCCTCCGAGCTGGCTACTATCTTCGGTTCCCCCTTGTTTGCGAGACGTACCCAGCATACCCGATTCGGGGAAGCTCACTACTGGGTGCCGCTGATGTTCTACTACACGGGGGCTCGGGCCGAGGAGATTTGCCAGCTCTACGTAGCAGACTTGATGCAGCAGGATGGCGTCTGGTTCTTCCGGGTGGCGGAGTCGCGGGAAGATCAAAGTGTGAAGAACCGCAGCAGTAACCGGGACATTCCGGTGCACCCCCATCTGCTGGCGCTGGGCCTGTTGGACTATGTTCGCACCTTACCTGCCGATGGCCGCCTGTTCCCCCTGTTGCAACCCTCTGGCACCAAGCAGAAATACCATGTGCGACTGGGTGTGTGGTGGCAGCGGTACTTGCGTGAGAAACTCAAAATTGAGCGAACAGATATTCAACCGTTCCACAGCTTCCGGCATACCTTTATCAACTTCATGCGGGAAGCGGGTGTCCGTGAGGATGTACAGAACTCCATCACAGGCCACAGCCAGTCTGGCGAGAGGACGGCAACAGGCAGAAGGTACGGCACCTATACGCTGAGCTTGAAGAAGAGCATCGTTGATGCCATCCCGCTGGTCCCTATCCCTGCCGATGCCGGATAAAGGGAGGGATGGGTCTGCCGAGATGCTGAAATTTTGGCATTTTTAAGAACTTTTTCTACGAGATTTCATACAGGAAAAGTTCTATAAAATGCTGGAATTTCGGCAGATTGACTGCTTGGCTTGGGCCTTTTGCCTTTGTTGGCGGGCAAAACGGGAAAGTCAAAAACGGCAGAGGGGCCCGCAGGCCCCCCATTCGTCATACTGTGTAG
>NZ_JAPDBZ010000068.1:0-20930 GCF_027705505.1 Aeromonas sp. QDB56 | reverse complement strand
AATGAGCGTTCACATTGGTCCGGAAATGGTGTTCACGTTGAACCGGAATCGGTGTTCATGATCGGCCGGAATATGCAAATGTCCCATCGGGGCAAACAGAGCACTCAAAAACGGGTTATGAGATCAACTAATTTGTAAGTTTTTCAATCAAAACTGCATTTTTGCTAAATCAGTTGGGATTTGCCCCCCCAGGTTTGTGGTAGATTGCGGCCTCTTTTTGGGTGGGCCCCTCGGGATACGTGTATCCACAGGACGAGAGGGACTGACCTTGGCGAGCAAGAGTTTAGGAAGTATCTATGCAAAACCAACAACACCACATCCGATTGCCGGGCATGTCGCAAGTATTTGCCTGCCTGGCCATTTTCCTGGCCCTGGCCTTCTCCTTCACCAGCGTGCTGGATCTGCCAATCCAGCTGGCACTGTTCATCGCCTGGTTCGTCATCATGGGACTCGGCATCAAGCTCGGCCACGATTACAAATCCCTGGAGCAGGCGGCAGTCGACGGCGTCGCCAAGGGGATGGGGGCCATCCTGATACTGATCTCCGTCGGTGCCCTGGTGGGCACCTGGATTGCCGGCGGCATCGTCCCCAGCATCATCTACTTCGGCCTCAAGGTGATACACCCCTCCATCTTCCTGCTGGCGACCCTGATCATCTGCTCTCTCACCTCGCTGGCCACCGGCACCTCCTGGGGCTCGGCGGCCACCGCAGGCATCGCCATGATGGGCATAGGCCACAGCCTGGGGGTACCCGCGCCGCTGGTAGCCGGTGCCGTGCTCTCCGGAGTCTACTTCGGTGACAAGCTCTCCCCGCTCTCCGACTCCGTGGTGCTGGCCTCGACCATGTCCAACGTCGACGTGATGGAACACATCAAGGGGATGCTGCCCATCAGTCTGTTCTCCTACGTCATCACCGCCGCCCTGTTCACCGTGGTCGGCATGCAGTACTCCGGCAACGTCAGCCTGGAGCAGGTCAATCTGGTGATGGACGCCCTCGACAAGCAGTTCAACATCACCCCCATGGCCATAGTGCCCGTGGTGCTGGTGCTGGGCCTGTTGGCCAACCGCAAACCCGCCTTCCCGGTGATCAGCTTCGGTGCCTTGCTGGGTCTTGTCTGGGCCATCGTCTTCCAGGACATGGATCCGGTGAAGGCGATGCACTCCGCCTACAGCCCCTTTGCCATCACCTCAGGCGTCGATTTCATCGACAACATCCTGGGCCGTGGCGGTATGGAGTCCATGCTGGGCTCAGTGGCCGTCATCATCTTCGGCTTGGGCTTCGGCGGTCTGCTGTAGAAGGTCGGCATCCTGGAAGTGATCGCCAGCGCCTTCGAGAAGCGCATCAACAGCGCCGGCAGCCTGACCAGCCACACCATAGGCACCGCCTTCCTGGCCAACGTGTTCGGTTCCGCCATGTATGTATCGCTGATCCTGACCCCCAAGATCATGGCCAAGAACTACGACCGGCTGGGGCTTGCGCGCAAGAACCTCTCTCGCAACGCCGAGTTTGGCGGCACCCTCACCTGCGGCATGGTGCCCTGGAGCGACAACGGCATCTTCATGGCCGGGGTCCTCGGGGTTGCGACCCTCGACTACCTGCCCTACATGTGGCTCAGCTTCACCTGCATCATTGTGACCATCACCCTCGCCTATCTGGGCAAGGGAGTGAACCGTGTACCGGTCACAGAGGCGGTGACAGCCCGCTAATTTCCGTAAAAACAACGACAAAGGCGCCATCACGGCGCCTTTTGTCTGGGTATGATTCGAGGTTAAGCTGGCACTCACCTTGATCGCACGTGGCAGGACGCCCAGATGAACGTCACCTTTCGCCAGATCCGCTATTTCGTGGCGGTGGCCGACAGCTTCTCGGTGAGCCGCGCCGCCGCCGAGCTGCACATCTCCCAGTCGGCGGTCACCAGCGCCATCCGCGAGCTGGAGACCGAGCTCGGCGCCGCCCTGTTCGAGCGCAATCCGCGCGGGGTCAGCCTCACCACCCAGGGCCACCAGTTTCTGCTGCACGCCCGTCGCATCCTAAGCGCCATGACCGAAGCCGGCCAGTCCCTCAAGGCGGTGGCCCAGCAGGATCAGGGGCGGCTTACCATAGGCGTAACCACGCTGGTGGCAGGCTACTACCTCTCGGAGGCCCTCGGCCGCTTTCGCCGCGCCTTCCCGGCGGTGCAGATCGAGGTGAAGGAGGATGAGCAACCCTATCTCGAGCACCAGATCGTCAACGGTGAGGTGGATGTGGGGATCCTGATGACCAACCGCACCATCCGCCAGGAAGCGTTCGATACCGAGCTGCTGACCCGCTCGCCGCTGCGGGTCTGGCTCGCCGCCAACCACCCGCTCTGCGCCGAGTCTACCCTCTCCCTCAAGGCGCTCGGCGAGGAGCCCATGATCTCGCTGACCGCCGACCAGCTTGACCAGATCATCGGCGGCGGCCTGCGCCGCTACGGCATCGCGCCGCGCATCGTGCTGCGGACCGCCTCGGTAGAAGCGGTGCGCAGCCTGGTGGCGAGCCAGCTCGGGCTCGCCCTGCTGCCGGACTTTGCCTACCGCCCCTGGTCGCTGGAGCAAGAGCGGGTCGAGGCCCGCGCCATCAAGGAGCCCATCCCCGCCATCGACATCGGTCTGGTGTGGCGGCGCGGCTCGCGCCTTGACTGGGCCGCACGCGAGTTCATCGACATCGCCAGAGATCAGAGCCGGCTACGGGCCCGCCAGCACCTCCCCCGCTAGGACTGAGCCTGAACAGCCGTGACTCCGGCAAAAAAATCAGATTCATCCGCACTCGATATCGATTTTACAGATACCCACGCCGTTAAAAATTGAAATTCTCATTGCTCCCGGCTTCTCCTACGCTCATGGCTGGTTAACAGGATGTTAATGCCTACTGTGGCGCCGCCACGGTTGCCAATCATGCAAGGAGAGCAAGATGAAATTGACCCCTCTGACCCTGGCCCTGATCCCGGCGCTGCTGGCAAGCCAGGTCCAGGCTGCCCCCACCACCCTCGGCAAGGGTGAAGGCCAGCTCAACATCGTGGCCTGGGCCGGCTACGTGGAGCGCGGCGAGACCGACAAGAACTACGACTGGGTCACCGGCTTCGAGAAAGAGACCGGCTGCAAGGTCAACGTCAAGACGGCCGCCACCTCGGACGAGATGGTGGCGCTGATGAACGAGGGGGGCTTCGATCTGGTGACCGCCTCCGGCGACGCCAGCCTGCGCCTCATCGCCGGCGGCAAGGTGCAGGCACTCAACCTGGCGCTCATCCCGAGCTACGGCAAGATAGACCCCCGCCTGCAGAATGCCCCCTGGCACACGGTGGACGGCAAGCACTATGGCGTGCCCTACCAGTGGGGCGGCAACATCTTGATGTACAACACCAAGGTGTTCCCCAAGGCGCCCGACTCCTGGAACGTGGTGTTCGAGGAGCAGACCCTGCCGGACGGCAAGTCCAACAAGGGTCGGGTGCAGGCATTTGACGGCCCCATCCACATCGCCGATGCCGCCCTCTATCTGATGAGCCACCAGCCCGCGCTCGGCATCAAGGATCCCTATGAGCTGAACGAGGATCAGTACAAGGCCGCCCTCGACCTCCTGCGCCAGCAGCGCAAGCTGGTGGGACGCTACTGGCACGATGCCTTCGTCCAGATCGACGACTTCAAGAACGAGGGGGTAGTGGCCTCTGGCTCCTGGCCCTTCCAGGCCAATACCCTGATAGCCGACAAGCAGCCCATCGCCACTACCGTGCCCAAGGAAGGGGTCACCGGCTGGGCCGACACCAGCATGGTGCACAGCGAGGCCAAGAACCTCACCTGTGCCTACAAATGGCTGGAGCACTCCCTCAACAACAAGCTGCAGGGGGATCTCGCCTCCTGGTTCGGCTCCGTGCCCGTGGTGCCGGCCGCCTGCGAGGGCAATGCCCTGCTCGGGAAAGAGGGGTGCAAGACCAACGGCATCGACAACTTCGATCGGGTTCACTTCTGGCGTACCCCTGTCTCCCAGTGCAAGAGCCAGGGAACCTGCGTGCCGTATTACCGCTGGGTCTCGGACTATATCGCTATTCTGGGTGGCCGCTGATGCTGGTAGAACAAGGCCATATCCCAGCGGCAGGGAACCTGCGTGCCCTACTACCGCTGGGTCTCGGACTATATCGCCATCCTGGGTGGTCGCTGAGGTGCCTCAGTAAATGCCGATATGGGGCCGGACAGGAGTCCGGCCCGCTTCCCACACAGACAAGGACGCCCCATGAATGCCGTACAATTTGACCGGGTCAGCCGCCACTATGGCGAGGTGAAGGCGGTCGACGACATCTCCTTCCAGATCCCGTCCGGAGAATTTTTCACCCTGCTGGGGCCGAGCTGTTCCGGCAAGACCACCTGCCTGCGGATGATTGCGGGCTTCGAATACCCGAGCGAGGGGGAGATCCGGCTGTTCGGCGAGCCCTGCTCCACCGTGCCCCCCTACGATCGCAACCTCAATACCGTGTTTCAGGACTACGCCCTGTTTCCCAACATGGATGTGCGCGACAACATCGGCTATGGCCTGATGCTCAAGGGCGTCGCCAAGGCGGAGCGTTACCGCAAGGTGGACGAGATGCTGGAGCTGGTGCGTCTGCCCGGAGTCGGCAACCGCAAGCCGGGCCAGCTCTCCGGCGGCCAGCGCCAACGCATCGCCATCGCCCGGGCACTGATCAACCAGCCGCGCATCCTGCTGCTGGACGAACCGCTCGGGGCGCTCGACCTCAAGCTGCGCGAGCAGATGCAGCTCGAACTGAAAGCCTTGCAGCGCCAGCTCGGCATCACCTTCATCTTCGTCACCCACGATCAGCAGGAGGCGCTCTCCATGAGCGACCGGATCTGCATCTTCAATCAAGGCAAGATCGAGCAGATCGCCGCGCCGGATACCATCTACGACGCCCCCGCCACGCCCTTCGTCGCTCGCTTCATCGGCACCGTCAACCTGTTCGAGGGGGAGCAGGCCCGCCGTCTGTGCGGCGATGCTCACCAGATGATGGTGCGCCCGGAGCGGATCCGGCTCACCGAGGCCGGCACACCGGGCTGGTCCGGGGAAGTGCGCGAGGTGGAGTATCTCGGCCCCTTCGTGCGCTACCGGGTCGATCTCGGCGAGCAGCTCGAGCTTATCGTCAACCACCCCAACGAGGGCCAGGCCCGCCTGCCCCGTGGCGCCCGGGTCAGCCTCAGCTGGCCGGAGCAGGCGATCCATCACCTGCACACCGCCCCTCAGAGAGCTCAACCATGAGCGCCCCCCACAGTGCGAGCCTTGCCATGAGCCAACCCACTGCCCCCCTCTCCTATCGGCCGCTGCGGCGCCTTTCCACCCTGCTCTACGGGCGGCCGGGTCTGTTGCTGGCCGTCCTGCTCGGGCCGCCGCTGCTCTGGCTTGGCATCATCTATGTCGGCTCCCTGCTGATGCTGCTCTCCAACGCCTTCTTCGGGCTGGACGAGTTCAGCGGCCAGATCCGCCACGAACTGGGCCTACAGAACTTCGTCGCCCTGCTGCGGGCGGAGAATCTGGACGTGATCCTGCGCACCGTCGGCATGTCGCTGCTAGTGACTCTGGCCTGCGCCCTGCTCGGCTTTCCGGTGGCCTACTACATGGCGCGCTACACCAGCGGCAAGACCCGGGCCCTGTTCTACGTCGGCATCATGCTGCCGCTCTGGTCCAGCTATCTGGTGCGGGTCTACGCCTGGAAGCTGATCCTGGCCAAGGAGGGGGTCATCAGCTGGCTGGTAGATACTCTGGGACTGGACTGGCTGCTGGACGCCATCCTCTCGCTGCCGGTGATCGGCGGGCCGTCGCTGTCGTTCTCGCGCATCGGCACCTTCATCGTGTTCGTCTACGTCTGGCTGCCTTTCATGATCCTGCCCATCCAGGCGGCGGTGGAGCGGATCCCGCGCTCCCTGCTGGAAGCGAGCGGCGATCTCGGCGCCACCCCGGCCCAGACCTTTCGTACCCTGATCCTGCCGCTGGCCCTGCCCGGCGTGGTGGCGGGCTCCATCTTCACCTTCTCCCTGACGCTGGGGGACTACATCATCCCCGGCATCATAGGCAACTCAACCATGTACATAGGTCAGGTGGTCTACATGCAACAGGGCACGGCGGGCAACCTGCCCTTCGCTGCCGCCTTCTCGCTGGTGCCGATCCTCATCATCGCCATCTACCTGACCATCGCGAAACGCTTGGGGGCCTTCGATGCGCTCTAATACTTCCATGAAGCGGGACCATAGCAGCCAGCCCTCCGGCCTGCTCAAGTACGCGGCCATCGGCGGTCTCCTGTTCCTGCACTTTCCGATCCTGTTCATCTTCCTCTATGCCTTCACCAGCGAGAGCAAGAGCTACCAGTTCCCGCCGCCCGGGCTCACCCTCAAGTGGTTCGAGGTGACCCTCAACCGCCCCGACGTGTGGCGCGCCATCCAGCTGTCGCTGGAGGTAGCGGGGCTGGCGACGCTGGCCGCCATGGTGCTCGGCACCCTGGCGGCGGGGGCCATCGCCCGCAGCCGCTTCTTCGGTCAGGAGGTGGTGTCGCTGTTGCTGGTGCTGCCCATCGCCCTGCCTGGCATCGTCACCGGTATCGCGCTGCGCTCCGCCTACGGGGTGATGGAGATCCCCTTCAGCTTCTGGACCATCGTCATAGGTCACGCCACCTTCTGCGTGGTGGTGGTCTACAACAATGCCCTGGCGCGCTTTCGCCGCACCAACCAGAGCCTCATCGAGGCGTCGATGGATCTCGGTGCCGACGGCTTCCAGACCCTGCGCTACGTGATCCTGCCCAACCTCGCCACGGCGCTGCTGGCGGGGGGCATGCTGGCGTTTGCCCTCAGCTTTGACGAGGTGATCGTCACCACCTTCACCGCTGGCCAGCAGACCACGCTGCCGATCTGGATGTATCAGGAGCTGATCCGGCCACGGGACAGGCCGGTCACTAACGTGGTGGCGCTCATCATAGTGGCCTTCACCACCATTCCCATTCTGCTTGCCTACTACCTCACCCGCGACGGCCAGGACGTCGCCGGCAGTGGCAAATAACGACTCAACGCGTGCGCAAGGATGCAACCATGAAACTCTCTACCCAACTCTTGATCGACGGTCAGTTCGTCACCGGTGACGGCCAGGCCGAGCCCATCCTCAACCCGGCCACCGGCGAGCTGCTCGCCTCGGTGCCCGAAGCCTCGTTCGAACAGGTGAACCGGGCGGTGAACGGCGCCCAACGCGCCTTCGCCCAGTGGAGCCGCACCACCCCGGCCCAACGCAGCACCCTGCTGCTGCGCCTGGCCGATGCCATCGAACGCCACGCCGAGGAGTTTGCAGCGCTCGAATCCCTCAACTGCGGCAAGCCCTATCTGGCGGTGCTCAATGACGAGCTGCCCGCAGTGGTGGACTGCTTCCGTTTCTTCGCCGGCGCCGCCCGCTGCCTGCAGGGGCCACTGGCGGGGGAGTACATCGAGGGGCACACCAGCATGATCCGCCGCGACCCCATCGGGGTGGTGGGCAGTATCGCCCCCTGGAACTATCCGCTGATGATGGCGGCTTGGAAGATGGCCCCAGTGCTCGCCGCCGGCAATACGGTGGTGCTCAAGCCCTCCGAGCAGACCCCGCTCACCGCCCTGCGCCTGGCGGAGCTCGCCAGCGAGCTGTTCCCGCGCGGCGTCATCAACATCGTCTGCGGCCGGGGCGAGAGCGTGGGGGCACCGCTGGTGGAGCACCCGCTGGTGCGCATGGTGTCGCTCACCGGTGACATCGCCACTGGCCAGAAGATCCTGCAGAGCGCCGCCCGCACCATGAAGCGCACCCATCTGGAGCTTGGCGGCAAGGCGCCGGTCATCATCTTTGACGATGCGGACCTGGAGGCCGTGGTGGCCGGCATTCGCACCTTCGGCTTCTACAACGCCGGCCAGGATTGCACAGCCGCTTGCCGCATCTATGCCCAGGGCAAGATCTACGACAAGTTCGTCGCCGCCATGACTGAGGCGGTCGCCTCCATCAAGGTGGGCGGTCCGCGCGAGGAGGGGGTGGAGATGGGGCCGCTCATCTCGGACCGGCTGCGCAACCGGGTGGCCAGCTTCGTGGAACGGGCCCAGAGCAGCGGTCACGTGGAGGTGACGGCGGGGGGCAAGATCCGCCCAGGCAACGGCTTCTTCTTCGAGCCGACCCTGATCGCCCATGCCCGCCAGGAGGATGAAATCGTGCGCCGGGAGGTATTCGGCCCGGTGGTGTCGGTGACCCGCTTTGGCGACGCCGAGCAGGTGGTGCAGTGGGCCAACGACTCGGACTACGGCCTCGCCAGCTCGGTCTGGACCCGGGATCTGGGCCTTGCCAGCAAGGTGGCCAGCCACCTGCAGTACGGCTGCACCTGGATCAACACCCACTTCATGCTCACCTCCGAGATGCCCCACGGCGGCATGAAGATGTCCGGCTACGGCAAGGATCTCTCCCTCTACGCGCTGGAGGACTACACGGTACCGCGCCATATCATGGTCAAGCTCTAGGCTCCACTCCGTCTCCCTGAAAAAAAGATGGCCCCTTGGGGCCATCTTTTTTTGCATCAGGTCTGTGCATCCCTGCAGTGCACCAACGCAGCGTCATCATTCACCCGACCGCGACCCGCATCAACATCATGACAACCGCCACAGCCAGTGGTGATCCAGAATAAGCAGACCAAACAGCAGCATCAGGTGATAGATGGAGAAACGGAAGGTGCGCATCGCCTGGCCGGGCCGATCCCCGTACTTCAACAGCCAACCATGCCAGCAGAATCCGAGGTTCAACCCAAGGCTGCCGACCAGGTAGACAAGCCCCGACATGCCGATCAGATAGGGCAGCAGACAGACGAGCGTCAGGATCAGCAGATAGAGCAGGATGGCGGTCTTGGTGAAATCGGTGCCGTGGGTGACCGGCAGCATGGGAATGTCGGCACCGGCATAGTCATCGCGCCGGTGGATGGCCAAAGACCAGAAATGGGGCGGCGTCCAGGTAAAAATGATCATCACCAGCAGCCAGGGCTCGGCCGAAAGCTGCCCCGTGATGCTGGTCCAGCCCAAGAGCGGTGGCATGGCTCCCGCCAATCCACCGATGACGATATTCTGCGATGTGGCCCGCTTCAGCAGCAGGGTATAGACGACCGCATAGCCGAACAGGCTGGCCAGGGTTAGCCAGGCAGTCAGGGGATTCACGCCCCAATGGAGCAAAACAAACCCCGACAGTGCCAGACAGATCGCAAAATTCATCGCCTGCCCCGGCGTGATCCGTCCCGTGGCGACCGGGCGCCAGCGCGTTCTGCGCATCCGGGCATCAATGCCGTACTCCAGAGAATGGTTCATGGCCGCCGCCCCGGCAGCGAGCAGCCCAATCCCCGCCAGGCCCAGTATCATCTCGTCCAGAGAGGCGCGTGTCGGCTCGGCCAGCAGCATGCCCACCCAGGCGGTCAGGAGCAGCAGGGCGACCACCTTTGGTTTGGTCAACTGACAATAATCGTGCACCCGGCGGAGGGCGAAGCGCTGTACCCGCCCTCTCCCATTCATGTCCGGCTCCTGACCATCCCAGGGGATGGCAAGGGGTCGTGATGAGGCAAAGAGAGGCTCCCGCGCGCCAGCACACAACAGGCCAGCAGGTGGGCGGCCACCAGATTGTGTGCAAGGGCGTTGGCCAGCGGCAGGGCCAGATGGACGTTCGCCAATCCCAAGGCAATCTGCACGGTCAGCAGACCCAGCAACAACCAGCCAAACCCTCTCAAGGGGGGCCGCTGGCAGAGCAGCGCGAGGGCGAAAGCACCCACCAGCAAGGCCGTGGTCAGCGCTCCCAGGCGATGGGCGATGTGAATGGTCTGGCGCGCCTCCTTGCCCAGCACGCCGAACTCATAGCTGGCGTGCCCCAGAGGGAGATGAAAGGCTTGCGCCCAATTCAGCTCTGCCTGCCAGTTGCCCTGGCACAAGGGAAACTCCACACACGCCATGGCCGCATAGTTCGCCGACGTCCAGCCCCCCAGCGCGATCTGCAGCAGCAACACGCCACAGGCCATGCTGCCAAGCCAGGAAACGCCCTGGTGTACGGGCGGGGGTGAAGGGAAACCTGCCAATTCGGCCCGATAGAGCCATAGCAAGGTCAGGATGGCGAAGCCGCCCAGCAGATGAGTGGTCACCACCAGGGGATGCAGGGCCAGGGTCACCGTCCACATACCCAGTGCCGCCTGACCCGCAACCAGCACCAGCAAGATGAGCGAGAGGTGGCGCAGTCGGCCGCCTGTACGCCAGCCCAAGCCGGACAGGAGCACAATCACGCCTCCCAGCACCCCGGCCAAGTAGCGATGCACCATCTCGCTGCGCGCCTTGTGAGGAACAAGCGGGCTGGCCGGATAGCGCTGTGCCGCCAGTTCCGCATACTCGGCGCGGGGAATGGCCAGAGAACCATAGCAACCTGGCCAATCGGGGCAGGCCAGCCCGGCATCCGTCAACCGGGTATAAGCACCGAGCGCGATGACAAGAACGGCCAGCGCAATGGCCACGGAGGCCAGCCTCTTGTGCATCTTCATATGCCGCCTCGTTGACCGTGCTGTAGCGTCCCATGTCGGCTGCATCGTCACTGCACCCCACGCTGATACTTGAGCAGTTGCTGCAGATCCGACAGTACCGCCTTGCCAAGCAACGGCCAGGTCGTCGTGCTGCCGGGCACCTCGTAACGCAAGATGACCAGCCCGCGGTCGTCCACCAGCAGTATATCCCCCTCCCTCATTTCACTGTTTGTCTCGTGAGGTGGCGTCAACTGGACCAGCTCCAGCTTGTCCAGGTTGCGGCCAAGTGCGGCCTGGATGCGCGCCATCAGCACAGGGACCTGCCGGCATTGTCCCTCGCAGCGAGGGGCCACCAGATAGACCAGTCGCCATTGGTGCTGATGGGCAGGAAGCGGTTGCAACAGGTAGATCTCCTGGTGCAGCCAGTGCCCCTTGCTGCGCGTGCCGGGTTCATACCAGCCCTGGTGAAGAGTCAGAGCCGCCAGCACCACAGGCAGCAGGATCACCGCAGCAAAGAGCGCTGGCACCCGCCAGCGTCGCCATCCACTCATGGGGAGCACCTCCTTGTCAGCATGACCCCCCCTGACAGAACCACCAGCGCCAAGCCGAGCCATTGCACCGCATAGGCCCGGTGTTTTTCAGGAGGCATGACATTGTGCTGGTAGTGATAGAGGAATGGGGTTCGTCTTTGATAGAACACGGCGTCTGCAAGCGGGGCTCCGATTGCCTGTCGCAGGGTCTCGACCCTGATGGATTGCAGCCGGTTCGGGTAGGGGCCTGGTTCTATGTTCTGTCCCAACAGGAAGCCGCCGGGAGCCATGCGCAGAACACCTTCAAGGGTCATTGCGGCGGGGATGGCGGGATTGGGCAATTGCGACCTGTCGGATGGTGCGGGCACCCATCCCAGGTTGACCAGCAACAGTGAGGATCCCCCCTCTGCGCGTACCGGGATGAGCACGTCATAGCCAACCTCCCCGTTGACGATCTGGTTGTCCAGCAACCAGACATAAGGGCTGACCCACTCGGCTTTCCCTTGCAGAGGCTGGCCATCCAGTGACTCCGGGTGTTGCCAGTCGGTCTGGGCCAATGTCCTTGGCCCGGCCTGCTGCATCTTTGCCATCTGCGCCAGCCAGGCCGTTTTTTCCATTCCGCGCTGCCACTGCCAGAACGCCAGCTTGCACAAACCGGCCGTCACCACCAGAGTGAACAACAAGACGAACCAGCGTCTGTGATGCCATGGTCGTCGCTTGTCTCGTGCAGCCGAATCGCGCATATCGAGGAGGATCCCAAGATGTTGATCAAGGTCGTTCTGGTACTCATGCTGCTGCTCATCATCGGCCAGCTGTTTCACGCCCTCTGGCTGATGCTCAGTCCAGGCAATACGCAAAAGATGTCGGTACCTCTGGGCCGGCGCGTCTTCTTCTCCCTGCTGGTGGTCATCATGCTGCTGCTCTCTCTCGCGATGGGCTGGCTGGACCCCAACCCGCGCCCCTACTGAGCACGGCATCAAAGCAGGTAGACAAAGACGAACAGACAGAGCCAGACCACATCGACGAAGTGCCAATACCAGGCCGCAGCCTGGAAAGCGAAATGACGCTGTGGGGTGAAATGATCCCTCAACATGATGCGCAGCCAGATGATGGTCAGGAAAAGGGTGCCCAGCAGCACGTGCAGTCCATGGAACCCGGTCAGAATGAAGAAGGTATTGCCATAGATGCCGGAATCCAGCCGCAGCCCGAGATCCCGATAGGCATGCAGATACTCATAACCTTGAAACCACAGGAATGTCAGCCCGAGCACCACGGTGGCCAGCAACATCCCCTTGAGCCGCATCCGTCTGCCGTTTTCCAGACTCATGTGTGCAAACAGCAGGGTCACGGAGGATCCGAGCAGGATCAAGGTATTGATAAGGGGGATCCCCTGCCAGGGCATGGCCTGGGTCGTGGCCCCGCCGGGCGTCTTGAGCAGGGGCCAGTGAGCGGTGAAATCCGGCCACAGCAGCTGGCCCGTCATCACCCTGTGGCCCGCACCATCCAGCCAGGGCACCGCAAGCTGGCGGGCATAGAACAGCACTCCGAAAAAAGCCAGAAAGAACATCACTTCGGAGAAGATGAACCAGACCATGCCCTGCCTGAAGGATCTGTCCATCTGGGCGCTGTAAAGTCCGGTCATGGACCAATGCTGTTCAGATAAGCACATTTTTGACTAATTATTCATAAATGCGACTTGAGTTGGGGGAGCAAGGCTGTTTCCAGTCGATGTTCCTTCAGCCTTTATCCAGCGTGGCTTGCAATAGAAAGAGGGAGGCATCATGCCTCCCTCATTTTTAGCCCTGATACTACGTGGACTGGAACTCAAATTCTCTTAAGTGAACAGCATTGCGGTCATGGACTCCCGGATGATGTGACGGAACCAGCCAAACAACATGAATGCCAGCAGCGCGACACCGGCCATCATCAGATACCGGCCGAAACCGGTCTGCCCACTCGCCACTTCATTGACCAGATGCCCCGCCCCCAACGCCAGGAAAAACAGTGCAATGGCACCAATGATGGGCCAGCGACTCTGGTCCGGGACATAATAGGTCTGGTTCACCTTGGCCATGGTCATTTCCTCTGTGCGAGTGCCGGTGCCGGTGCAGGTACGGACTCCGTGATGTCATAGAGCGAGTAGGAAAGCGTGATGGTATTGATGCTGTCCGGTAGTGCCGGATCGATATAGAACTTGAGCGGCATCAGCTTGCTCTGCCCTGCCCTCAGCTCCTGGCGATTGAAACAGAAACACTCCACTTTCTTCAGATAGGCTGCGGCGGGACCGGGAGAGACCGACGGGACCGCCTGACCCACCATGGTCCGCTCCGTGGGATTGAACACCCGAAAGTTGACCATCTTCACCTCCCCCGGCCGCACCGACAGCCGAGCCGTCTCACCGCTGAACTCCCACGGCATCCGGGTATCCGCATGAGCAAGAAACTCGATCTGGATGCTCCGCTTGCTGTCGATCACCGCCCGCTCCGTACTGGCCGCTTGATCAGACGTCTTGCCATTGAGGCCGGTGATCCGGCAGAAGACGTCATAAAGCGGCACCAGCGCAAAGGCAAAACCAAACATGACGAGCACGACCAGAGCCAGTTTTCTGAGCAAGGGGGCATGACTGACCTGGGTCATATGACCTCCCTAACGCTCTTCCGACCGGATATCCGGTGGAGTCTGGAAACTGTGATAGGGAGGGGGAGAAGAGAGCGTCCATTCCAGCCCCTCGGCCCCCTCCCATACCCGATCGCTCGCCTTGGCTCCGCCTCTGATGCATTTGATCACACCCCAGACAAACAGCAGCTGGGACAGGCCGAAGGCAAAGCCCCCCAGGCTGATCAGCATGTTGAAGTCCGCAAATTGCAGGGCGTAATCGGGAATGCGGCGAGGCATGCCCGCCAGCCCGACAAAATGCATGGGGAAAAACAGCACATTGACCGAGACGAGCGAACACCAGAAGTGCCATTGGCCGAGCCGCTCGTCATACATGTGCCCCGTCCATTTCGGCAACCAGTAGTAGGCCGCAGCCAGGATCGAGAAGACGGCACCGGTCACCAGCACATAGTGGAAATGGGCCACTACGAAATAGGTGTCGTGATACTGAAAATCAGCCGGCGTCATGGCCAGCATCAGCCCGGAGAAACCGCCAATGGTGAACAGGGTGATGAAGGCGATGGCAAACAGCATGGGGGTCTCGAATGTCAGAGAACCACGCCACATGGTGGCAAGCCAGTTGAATACCTTTACCCCTGTCGGCACAGCGATCAGCATGGTGGTATACATGAAGAACAGCTCCGCCACCACGGGCAATCCGGTGGTGAACATGTGGTGCGCCCAGACCATGAAGGAGAGCAAGGCGATGCTGCTGGTGGCATAGACCATGGAGCGATAACCGAACAGCTTCTTGCGGGAGAAGGTCGGAATGATGCTGGAGACGATGCCGAAAGCCGGCAATATCATGATGTAGACTTCCGGGTGCCCGAAGAACCAGAAAATGTGCTGAAACAGGACAGGATCCCCCCCACCGGCCGCATCGAAGAAACTGGTCCCGAAATACTTGTCCGTCAGCACCATGGTCACCGCAGCCGCCAGCACCGGCATGACAGCGATGAGCAGAAACGCCGTGATGAGCCAGGTCCAGACAAACAGCGGCATCTGCATCCAACCCATGCCCGGCGCCCGCAGGTTGAAGATGGTCACGATGACGTTGATGGCCCCCATGATGGAGGAGATCCCCATGATGTGAATGGCAAAGACGAACAGGGCCGTGCTGTTGCCGCTGTACTGGGTGGACAGGGGGGCATAGAAGGTCCAGCCAGAACTGGGGCCGCCTCCCTCCATAAACAGGCTCGACAGGAGGATGAGGAAAGCAAACGGCAGGATCCAGAAGCTCCAGTTGTTCATGCGGGGCAACGCCATGTCAGGGGCCCCAATCATGATGGGGATCAGCCAGTTGGCGAGGCCGGTGAAGGCGGGCATGACGGCACCAAAGACCATGATAAGGCCGTGTACCGTGGTCATCTGGTTGAAAAACAGGGGTTCCACCAGTTGCAGTCCGGGCTGGAACAGTTCTGCCCGGATCACCATGGCCATGGCGCCACCGGTAAAGAACATGGTGAGAGCAAAGCACAGATACAGGGTACCGATGTCCTTGTGATTGGTGGTGTAGAGCCAGCGCCTCAGACCGGCCGCTGGCTGGTGGACATGTTCGCTGTGCGGGGTATCCGTGATTCCATCACTCATGCCGACGCCTCACTTGTCCTTGTCCGGATTGGCCGGGTTGAGAAGGGACTGCACCTCAGCTGGCTGCACAAGGTCACCGGTCTTGTTATCCCAGGCATTGCGCTCATAGGTGATGACGGCGGCCAAGTTCCTGCGCCGTCAACTGTTTGCCAAAAGGTTGCATCGCCGTGCCGCTCTTGCCATGCAGGACGATGTCCAGATGCTGGGCCCGATGGTCCGCCTGTGTGGTCACCTTGCTGCCATTGAGCGCCGGGAAGATGCCCGGCAATCCGGTACCCGCGGGCTGATGACAGGCCGCACAGTGCCCCAGATAGACTTTCTCCCCCTGCGCCATGGCTTGTGGCAACGTCATGGTCTCCGCTGCCTGCGCCTGTTGCTGTGCCTTGGCAGTTGCCTGCTCGTCTCCCTTTCTGGCAATCCACTTCTCGAACTCCTCTGCGGATTTGGCCACCACAACCACGGGCATGAAACCGTGATCTTTCCCGCACAGCTCGGCGCACTGCCCACGATAGGTGCCCGGCTTGTCGATCCGGGTCCAGGACTCGTTGATGTAGCCAGGATTGGCATCTTTTTTCACGGCGAAGGCGGGAACCCACCAGGAGTGAATGACATCGTCCGAGGTCATCAGGAAACGGATCTTCTTGCCGACCGGCAATACCAGAGGGTTATCCACCTCCAGCAGATAATTGCCGCCCTTGGGGGCATCACCGGAGATCTGCTGTTTGCTGGTCGCCAGCAGGGAATAAAACGCCACCGGATACTCGAGGTATTTGTAATGCCATTTCCATTGCGAGCCCGTGACGAGGACGGTGAGATCGGCCTTGGAGGTATCCTCCATCTTCAACAGGGTCGAGGTTGCCGGTGCCGCCATCGCGATCAGTATCAACACGGGGATGGCCGTCCACAGCAACTCGATGCGGGTGCTTTCGTGAAACTGGGCGGCTTTGGCACCGCGCGATTTTCGATGGTGCACGATGGACCAGAACATGATGCCGAAGACGAGCAGACCGATGACGCAACAGATATAGAAAATCGTCATGTGCAGGTCATAGACCTGCTGGCTGATGGCGGTCGCCCCACGCGTCATGTTGAACCGGATCTCATTGGCAAAGGCGCTGCTGCTGATGAACCACATCATCATTCCGGCACCTGCCTGAGCTGCATCGTTTCTCACATTGCACTCCCTGTGCACGTTGGAGAAGATGGCCTGCATTCAATACGCCCAACGCTAACCATCTGAAAATAATGCATTTATTAAAATTCATTTCATATTCAAGTATTAGTCCATATTCAGAAAAAACCAAAATGCAGACAGCCCTGACCAGGCTCATCAGAGCAGTGGCAATGGGCAAAACGCGAGCAGGGAAGAAGGAGAAACGGGTCCCGGGGTGGCCGCGCCTTGAACGGGGAGAGCTTCAGCCATGGTGAGTCGAATCGATGTGCAGAACCCGGGAGGGGCCATTGGTTCCTCCTGGGCTCCGTGGTTTTCTGCCGTGCCAGAGGTGGGGTCAGCCCGCTGGGGCTTGCTGAGCCAGCAGTCTGGCCAGCAGGGAGCGCAATGCTTTTATCAGGGCGGGTTTGCCCGCGACACCCTGTCGGGCAGCCAGCTCGGACCAGGACGCATATTGCCAGATGGTGGCGATCAGCAACCGTCGTTCATCCTGACTCAACCCGTCCAGCATCATCACTCGCCGGAGCAGCCAGCGTTGCAGTGTCGCCTGGCACAATTCGAATGGCTTGTGATGGTGGGCAAAACAATCGAGTTCCCGATGCTCGAATTCATCCAGATCCGGCACATGAGTGACAGGTCCGCCTCTGAGGGATAGCCAGACCAGTTCGGTATCCAGCCTCTTGAGTTCACCCGCCAGCAGGGCCGGCAACTGGCTCATGAAACGCTGTCGCCATTGCGCCAGCTCGGCGTGATATTCCGATTGCAACGGCATCAGCAGCAAAGCTGCATGACTGCCGCTGGCCGCATCGCGCTGCAGACCAAGACGCAGCACCTTCAATCCCGCCTTGAGCCAGAATGGCAGCAGATCTGGACTGGCGGAGAAGGCAGATCCCAGATAATCGACCCCTAATACCCGATAATGTGATACCAGCTTGTCCAGCAACCAAGACCCCAGCCCGAGACGATGAAGGGCAGGATGGATGGCGATGCGCATCACCCTGGCATAAGAGCGCTCCCCCGCCGTCACGAAACCGGCGTGGGCCAGCAGCGACTGGGGCAGCAGATGTCCACGAGGGCGCCTTCGTCCGGCCCAGATCGCGTGCGCCAGATCAGGGGGGATATTGCCCTCCCGCGCGACCAGCGCCACCCCGAGCAACTCCTGTCCCTGCTCCATCAGATGAATGTCGAGATCCGGCCCCTCCAGCAAATACCGCAGATCACTGGGGCTGGTCTGGTAGTGAGCCAGTACGAGCAGGCCGAACACCCGATTGAGCAGCGCGTCATCACGGGCCAGCTCATCTTGTCCGACCAGGCGCCAGGTCGGTGATGTCGGGGGATGAGGTGCCGATATGTCGGTATTCAGACCAAGGAGCCGGAAGATCAGAGGCTCCAGCGGATCGCTCAGGCTCCAGCGAATGGGCTCCACCAGGTGCAGCTCCTGCCAATCCGGGGTTTGCTCATCGAGTACCTTCTTGAAGCGCAGATGAAAGCCGCGCCCCGTCCCCTCATAGCCGTGCTCCGTTGTAGCGAAGACAATGCGACTGTGACGGGCCAGCATGGCTTCCAGCAGCGGGGTCGGGATGGCGGCGGCCTCATCCACCAGCAACAGATCCGCCAGCACATCTCCTTGAGCCACCCGATCAGGGGACACATAGCTCAGACCGGCCAGCCGCTCAGGCATCTCTCCCAGCGCGCGCTCTGCATGGGCAAAAAGTGTCGCCACTGTAGCGTGGGAAGGGGCCGTCACCGCTATCGCCAAGGCCGGATCCCGACTCAGCAAGTCGGCGCTCGCCAGCCCCAGCACGGCGCTCTTGCCACGACCGCGATCGGCGCTCAGCACCAGGGGGCGGCGGCGATGGCCGTGCAACACGTTGTGGATGGCGGGCAGCGCACGGGCCTGATCCGCGCTCAGCGGTCGGCTCCCGTCGAGAGGCTGCCAGGTAATATCACAAGAGGCAGGCGTCAGATCTCGCGCCGGATCTTCTGCCAGCAACCGTACCAGACGGGAGATGAAACCCTGCCCGGCACGATCGGCCTCCTCTGGCTGGGCGACCAGCCTCTGACGATCAGGGTCTGGGTAGGTCGGCCATACCTCCCGCGGCGGGGTCAGCAGAAGCAAGAGCCCCCCAGCCCTCAATGTCCCCGCCAAGGCACCGAATGCATCGGGGTGAAAACCGCTGAAGGCATTGAATACCAAGGTGTCGCACTCCTGACCGAGCCGTTGAAGCGCCTTGGCGGCAGGCTGCGGAGCATGACGCTCAGGACCCTGCCCCAGCCAGAACACCTCTCCCCACAGCAAGGATTCGGCACGAACGATGCAGTCATCCTCCTCCCCTTCCAGCCAGATCAGACGCCGCTCGCCGGCATGAGCGATAGCGTGGCGCAAGGCGAGCAGCTCAGCTGACATCATGGAGCTGGGCTGGCGTCTGGCTTCACGCGGGGTTCAAACATGCGCTCCCCCATCTGGTCGATGAAGGTATGGGCCTTTTGCACCATGAAGCGCTCGGCATCCGCCGGGTTGGCAAAGAGATCGGAGCGGATGAAGCGATGGGTCTGTAATTGCCCGTCGATCTCCCTGGTGATGCGACCGGCCAGCCTGTATTGCCCCCCTTCCGCCATGGGCTCGGGGTAGATGAGATAGCCCATGTATTCGATGGGCTCAACCTCGGGGCTCTGGGCGATCTCTCCCTTGAACAGGGCATTGAATAGTTTTTTGAACATGTTCGCATCCTCTCTGATGCAGGCATTCTCCCCAAGGGTGGAATCACTGGCAAGCACGGGATCTTATTACCATTCGTTCTTTGCACTACGAACCATTCTCATTTAGATTTCATCTCATTCCAGCATGAGGTCCAGATTATGTACGTGTGTTTGTGCCGCGGCATCACAGATAACCAGATCCGCAAGGCGGTACAGGCAGGCAAGACTGAATTCCGACAGTTGAAACAGTCGCTGGAAGTCGGTACTCAATGTGGTAAATGTGTGCGCATGGCGATGGAGATCATCGCTACCGAAATCGACAAGATGGAGTCAGAGCAGGCACCGCTCTATTACGAAGTGGCGTAAAACCGCCGACTTCTCGTCTTCATCTCTCCTTCTGCCCTCCAGGGGACGACTTTACCCATCACGTTATGGTCATGTTTCTGGACTAAGCTCTAGTGATCGTTGCCTAGGCTCGAAAACGAGGAGTAATGTCGATGAAAGGAGATCCCAAAATCATTGCCCACCTCAACAAGGTGCTGGCCAATGAGCTGGTTGCCATCAACCAATACTTCCTGCATGCCCGCATCTATGATGACTGGGGCCTCAAGGGGCTCGGGCACAAGGAGTATCACGAATCCATCGATGAGATGAAACATGCCGACGAGCTGGTCAAGCGGGTGCTGTTTCTGGAAGGGCTGCCCAACTTGCAGGATCTGGGCAAGCTGCGCATCGGTGAGACGGTGGAAGAGATGTTGCGCTGTGACTTGTCTCTGGAGATGGACGCCATCCCCGACCTGAAAGTCGCCATCACCTATGCCGAGTCTGTGCAGGACTACGTCAGCCGCGACCTGTTCCAGGAGATCCTGGAAGATGAAGAGGAGCATGTGGACTGGCTGGAAACCCAGCTCGATCTCATCGCCCGTATCGGTCTGGAAAACTACCAGCAATCCCAGCTCCATGCCGAGTCATCCTGAATCGCGATGACATCAAGAGACAATCCCAACCCGCCCAGGCGGGTTTTTTCATGGCGACAGCGGCAGAGATCTTGCCCAACGATACGGTAGCCAACCTGGCTGCTGACAATGCAGGCCAGAGGATGGCAGGATGGCAGGCGCCGGATTGAACCACCTCCGGGATCACAGTTACGATGCATGGGGCAGCGGCAGGCGCCGCTTTCGATTAGGATACGACCCCATTCCCATCATTTTGCTACGGATGACCTCCATGGAACTGATTGCACGCGAGATGGCGCCCCACAAACGGGTTGCCCTGGTGGCTCACGACAACATGAAAGCCCCTCTGCTGAACTGGGTGCTGCGCCGCAAGGAGGAGCTCAAGCTCCACCATCTCTATGCGACCGGCACCACGGGCACCCTGCTCGGCAAGAAGGCGCAGCTGCCCATTACCTGCCTCTTCTCCGGCCCCATGGGAGGGGATCAGCAGCTCGGCGCCCTCATCGCCGAAGGGAAGATAGACGTGATGATCTTCTTCTGGGATCCCCTCAATCCCGCCGCCCACGATCCTGACGTCAAGGCCCTGCTGCGCCTCGCGGCCGTCTGGAACATCCCGGTCGCCACCAACGAGGCGACGGCGGACTTCATCATGGACAGCCCGCACATGCAGCAGGCATTCAGCGTCCAGGTGCCCGACTACGCCGGCTACCTCAAGGCCAGAACCGAATCATGTACAGGATCTTTAGCTACAACCAATTGAAATAGATAGAAAAAAGGCTTCGTTTGTGATCTGATTTAATCGC